>CAMAYA010000033.1 GCA_945862275.1 Legionella genomosp. 1
TCGACAATCCCCGCGCATCATTAGACGATATCACGGATATCATCAAAGCCCCTGATTTTCCAACGCAAGCAGAAATTATTACATCCCCTGCCGCCATTCAAGCCATGTACGCCACCGGCAACGGATCGGTTAAAATGCGGGCCGTTTACCGTCAAGAAAAACACAACATTGTCATTGAAGCCCTGCCGTACCAAGTATCAGGGGCCAAAGTGGTCGAACAAATTGCCCTGCAAATGCAGCAGAAAAAATTACCCATGGTCGAAGATTTACGGGATGAATCTGATCACGAGCACCCGACACGCTTAGTCATCATTCCACGCTCAAACCGTGTGGATGTAGAAGGGCTCATGTCACACCTGTTTGCCACAACCGATCTGGAACGCAGTTATCGCGTCAACTTCAATATGATTGGCTTGGATGGCAAACCACGGGTCAAAAACTTATTGGTTATTTTACAAGAATGGCTGGTTTTTCGATTAAGCACAGTGAAAAGGCGTCTGCAGTACCGTCTTGATAAAGTCCTGGATCGCTTGCATGTGTTAGAAGGGTTACTGGTCGCTTATCTCAATTTAGATGAAGTGATTGCCATTATTCGGGAAGCCGATATTCCAAAGCAAGCCTTGATGACGCGCTTTTCATTGAGTGAAAGACAAGCCGATGCCATCTTGGACATGAAATTGCGCCATTTGGCAAAATTAGAAGAATTTAAACTGCGTGCTGAGTTAGATGAATTAAGCACTGAGCGCGATTATTTGCAAAAAATACTCGCCAGTGAATCGCGCCTGCGCGCCTTGGTGAAGGCGGAAATCATATCCGACCGCGATGCGTATGGGGATGCCAGGCGCTCGCCCATCATGGAGCGCGAAGTGTCCTCCGCCCTCAAAGAAGAAGACATACTGCCCAACGAACCCATCACCGTCGTGCTCTCGCAAAAAGGTTGGGTGCGAGCCGCTAAAGGGTTTGATGTGGACGGGCGCACACTCAGCTACAAAGCCAGCGATGAATTCAAAGCGCAAACCAATGCGCGGAGCAACCAGCAAGTGGTGTTCTTTGATACCGAAGGGAAAGTCTATAATGTGCCAGGCCATGTGCTGCCCTCGGCACGCGGCCAAGGCGAGCCGCTCACCGGCAAACTCAATCCGGCAGATGGCATGTCGTTTTCGACGCTAATCTGTGGCGAGCCGGACGATTGGGTATTATTGACCAATGATGCAGGTTACGGGTTCTTGACCCAATTAAACGAGTTGTACGTTAAAAACCGAAACGGTAAAGCGTGCATTAAATTGCCCGCAAATAGCCAATTATTGCCGCCACGCATCATTGCGAGCAAAGACACGCAGATGATTGCCTGCGTCACCAACATAGGCCGCCTGCTGTTGTTTTCAGCCCTTGAATTACCCGTATTGACGCGCGGCAAAGGAAATAAACTCATCAATATCCCGACCGCCAAAGCAGCGTCTCGAGAAGAGGTCGTCATTGATGTGCAGGTGATATCCCCAAACGAAGCGCTAACCGTGCATGCAGGCAAACGTCATTTCACCTTAAAAGCGGCTGACTTGCTAGATTACCAAGGCGCACGCGCACTGCGTGGCAATCGCTTGCCGAGAGGATTGCAAAACGTGACGGGCCTTCAGGTGGCACCGAAGTAGGTTAGGCCTTGGCCAAACACCTACTCATCACCGCTGACATCCCCCTTCTTTGACCGAAGATCAATAGAGGGGGCATGATCTCGAAACAACAAGGTCACATCAATGGCATCAAACAAATACCGACGATTGCAAAAATCACAGACCACGTCCACATGCCCTTTTTCCTGCAACAACAGCCGCACGTCTTTTTCCCCCAATACCGTCAAAACCTGCTTCATTTTTTCATCTGAACAGCGGCAGTGAAAACGCACCCGGCGGGCCGAATACAAGCGCAACTCGGTTTCATGGTATAAACGGTTCAAAATCGTTGGATTATCCAAGGTTAAAAGCTCATGCTCACTGATGGTCTCACCAATGTGCACGGCATAGGACCAAAATTCTTCGCGTTGTTGTGTATCTTGATCAGGCATCAGCTGCAATAGCATGCCTGCGGCAACCTCATCATTCACCGCTAACCAAACGCGGCTGGCCACTTGTTCGGATTGTGCAAAATAATGCATCATGTTTTCGCCCATCGACAAGGAACCAATGGGCACAATGCTTTGATAAGCTTGGGTTTGATTGTATTGATTAATGGTGAGCGCCATTTTGCCATCTAAGAACGCAGCGTTGTAATCGATATCCTCACCATCTATCTGGTAATTAGCAAAGCCCCTGATTTGCAATTGATGATCACACTGAACCAGCAAAAATGGCAGGCGTTTATCGCCCTGAAATTGCAAACTGACTTCGCCTTCAAATTTAATGCTACCCGCCAGCAACAAACAAGACACCAACGCCTCGCCCAACAACCGCTTCACCATCGGCGGATAGGCCCGTTGCTCCATGATGGTTTTATACACCTCACCCACATGCGCAATCTCACCCCGAATGCTGGCATGTTCGAACATAAACCGTTGCAGCGTATCTGTGTGCTCACTCATGCCGTTACTCACTCATCATAAAACAGCTATTTTAGCCCAAAGCAAAGACCTTCACCACTTTAGGTTTTTAAAAACAGTCGATAGTGATTGCCAGGGAATGGCTTGAATGTTGACATCCAGCTGCAATGGCGTAGGGGTTTGACAAACAATGTAGGCCGATTGGGCTTCTGGGTATTCCTTAAGGAACGTTTTTAGATGGCGCGTGTCTTTTTCAGTAGGCCGGTCAGTCCATTTCACTTCTATGGGAATGAGCGCGTTGGACGTTTTGAGCAGAATATCTATTTCCGGCCCATCCGGATCTCGCCAAAATAAGACTTGGATTCGCTCTGGAAACAGCCGTGTCTGTTTAATGCACTCTAAAATAATATATTGCTCAAAACGTCGCCCACATGCCTCTGCGGGCACTTCCCTGTCTTCAAGGGCCGCGATGCGTCTAACACCGAGATCAAAAAAAACATAGCGAGAAGCCGTGGTTAATTTTGCCCTCGTGCGGCTGTCACGATAAGGGGCAATGCGATGCGCAATCAGGCAGTCTTCTAAAATTTGATAATAATTGGCCACCGTAGTGTGCGCGATTCCTAATTGCTGTGACAGTTTGCTAAAATTGACAATTTGGCCTGATTCAGCCGCCGCTAATTCAAGAAATCGCGCAAAGGAAGCCAATTGCCGAACCAACGCTTCAGAACGAATTTCTTCTTCCAAATAGAGAGAAACGTATGCATCCAAAAGCATGGCGCGTTCGGAATCATCATTGCAAAGTGTGATTTGGGGCAACAAACCATCACTCAGCAAATCGGATAAATTAGGCTTCATGAAGGCCATCTCTTCATAAGACAAGGGATCTAAATACAACGGAATCACGCGCCCGGGTAATAAATTGCTATGATGGCCTCGTTTCAATTTTCTCGCGGATGATCCTGTTAGAATAAACTGGGCCGATTGCTCATCAATGAGCTCCTGAACAACATCCATGATCATCGGTACTTTTTGAACTTCATCAATAACGATAAGAGGCTTTTGATGATTAACGTTCGGCATCGCCCGAATTTCATCGGCTAGCCTAGATGGATCTTTCTCGTATAAAAGACGGGTGCGTGGCGCAATAAATGAAATCCGTTTGTCCGCTGGAATGTCTGCCAACAGTGTTGTTTTGCCGACTTGTCTCGGGCCTAGCAACAGCATGCTTCTGCCATGCGCAATCAGTTTGTGCAAGGTGACTGATAGTGCCCTATGGATTAGCATGCGTATCCTTTTCGTTTACCATAGACTCCATTTTCGGCGAAAATTGAGTCTATGTCAACCATCCTCGCAAAATTCAAGACCCTAGTACGCCTTGAATTGATTCTTATCATTTGTTAACAATTGCATTAATTTGGGATGTACAAATAATTTTTCTTTGCCCGCAGAGACTTCTTGCAGCACACCTATCTCGCATAATTTTTTTAAATAAGTAGATGCTGTTTGACGACGAACCAGACCCGTCTCTATCAGATTTTGAATGCGGCAATAAGGTTGCTCAAAAATAAGGTTAACCAATTCATAGCTATAAATCTTCGGTGCCTCATGCCGCACAAAATCAACCGTATTATCTATCAGTTGGCGAATAGCATTTATTTTATGATACGTGAGCTGTGCCGTCTGGGTAATGGCATCCAGCATATAGAGAATCCATTCTTGCCATTCATTTTTTTTTGTTACGTTATCCAGCAATCGATAATATTCTTTTTTGTGACGAACGATGTAATGACTAAGATACAAAATTGGCAGCGAAAGCAATTCCCTTTCTATCAAAAAAAGAATATTGATTACGCGTCCAGTTCGGCCATTGCCGTCCAAGAATGGATGGATTGCTTCAAATTGATAATGCGCGACAGCCATCCGAACAAGCGGATCTAAATCATCCTCACCATGAATAAACTGCTCCCAATTGGATAATAAATCACGAATAATCGTTTCGCCTACCGGCGGCGTATAAATGACTTCACCGGTGGTCGAATTTGCAATGGTGGTTCCCGGTATGCGACGTATATCCATATCAGCATTCTTGATAGTGGAGCATACCGATATCAGTGTAGCAACACTGATGGGTCTATCCTTTAAAGCAATAAACCCCTGATAAAGTGCGGTGCGATATCTTAGAGCCTCCCTGGTAGCAGGATCCGCATGCATATCTTCCTGAGCAAATTGAAACAGTTTATCGGTTGTTGTAACAATATTTTCAATCTCAGAGCTGTCTTTTGCCTCCAATAAAGGTAACGCATTCATTAATAAACCTTGATTAGGAAGCAACTCGCCAGCCTGTTTGAGTTCCGCCAAGGCTGTTCTGGCTGGAATGCATGCTTTTAATATTTGAATATTTTCCAGTATGGCTTTGGGCGGCAGATAGGGTAACGCATTGTAAGGCTGGTTAGAATGAAACGTCATGTTTAAAAACTCACGAATTTTCGACAGATAACCAGTATATGTTTATGCCATCGACATATCCATACCTTATGTCGATATAATTGGTTTTTTTCGACATATGTTGGGAAACGTGCGATAATGCTCTTTTTTTCACGGAACAGCCCATGCTCAATCCACAACAAATGGCCGCAGTAAAATACATTGATGGGCCCTTGTTGGTTCTGGCCGGTGCTGGCAGTGGCAAAACAAGGGTTATTACTCAAAAAATCGCGCATTTAGTCGAGCAATGCGGGTATGCGGCCCACCATATCTCAGCCGTTACCTTTACCAATAAAGCGGCCAATGAAATGCGCAACCGTATCGCCTCAGTGTTGGCTCCCGCAGCACGGCGCGGTTTAAAAGTCGCTACCTTTCACACATTGGGCTTGAGCATCATCAAACGGGATGCCGTCCATTGCGGCCTCAAGCGCGGGTTCTCTATTTTTGACAGCGAAGATTGCCTGCAAATGCTGCGCGGTTTTTTACCGCCGGCACGCAGCAATGACCGCGATGAGCTGTATCACTTGCAGCAACAAATCTCCAAATGGAAAAATGAGATGTTAACGCCTGAGGATGTGTCATTGCGCACACCCAACACTCCCAGGGAGGCAGAGGCCGCTAACATTTACCCGCATTATCAACGTTCCTTGCAGGCGTATAACGCGGTTGATTTTGATGATTTGATTCGCTTGCCTGTGCATTTACTCAACCAACACCCGGAGAGCCTGGAATACTGGCAAAATAAAATCCGTCATTTACTCATTGATGAATACCAAGATTCCAATACTTGCCAGTATGCACTGGTCAAATTATTGGTGGGCGTGCGCGCTAGTTTTACGGTAGTGGGTGATGATGACCAATCCATTTATGCTTGGCGTGGGGCGCGTCCTGAAAATTTGGCTCAATTAAACATCGATTTCCCCCAATTGAAAATCATCAAGCTCGAGCAAAATTATCGCTCCACGGGCCGAATTCTCAACGCCGCAAATCAATTGATTTCCAATAATCCCCATTTGTTTTCCAAGAAACTATGGAGCGAGCTCGGGCATGGCGAGTTGCTGCGTGTGTTGTGTTGCCGTGATGAACAAGATGAAGCTGAACAAGTCGTGGCCGATTTGATCAGCCACAAACTACGCAATCGCACCTCCTATGGCCATTATGCAGTCTTATACCGAGGCAATCACCAATCGCGTGCCTTTGAAAAGGTGCTGCGGCACCATGGGATCCCCTATCACATCAGTGGCGGGCAATCTTGGTTTGCACGTCCAGAAGTCAAAGACGTATTTGCCTACCTGAAGTTGCTTTGCAACGAAGCCGATGATGCTGCGTTTTTAAGGGTGATTAATACGCCGAAGCGCGGGATTGGCGACACCACTTTAGAGACATTAGGCGAGCATGCAAAAACACGAGGGCAAAGCCTGTTCAGCTGCTGTGATAACTTGGCGCTCGCAACGCAATTAGCCGAGAAACCCCGTGCTGCATTACATACGTTTAAACACTGGTTACTGGCCATCAAAAAACGCTGCGAACAAGAACCTGTGGTAGATGTGTTACGCGACATGGTGGATCACAGCGGGTACGAGGCACACAGTTACGAGCAATGCGACACGCCTGTCAAAGCCGAAAAACGCATGGAAAATGTCTGGGAATTGTTGGAATGGGTGGGCCGCTTGCAAGCAAAAGGCGACGGCACCCAACTGGAAGATGTCATCAACAAATTAATCCTCATTGATATCCTAGAGCAAACCGACGACCACGACGACGAGACCTTGCAATTAATGACCTTGCACGCCTCAAAGGGCCTGGAGTTCCCTTATGTATACCTGGTGGGCATGGAAGAAGAGATCCTCCCTCACCGCGTCAGCATTGAAGACGAGCAAATTGAAGAAGAGCGCCGCTTGGCCTACGTTGGCATTACGCGTGCACAAAAATCGCTGTGCATGACCTTGGCCCGGCAACGCCGTCGCGCCGGTGAAATGCAAGATTGCTTGCCCAGCCGGTTCTTGGAAGAATTGCCCCAGGACAGTTTAGAATGGTATGGCAAAGGCGGCGAGCGCGATGAAGTGAAATCAAAAGCACTGGCACGGTCGCATCTGGCCGGGTTGAAAAATTTGTTAGGCTGAAAATGATGAACTTCCACGCAGAAACAGTGCAATCTCAACTTGAAATGTTGAGATTGCACTGTTTCTGCGTATTTTAAACCGCGTACGCCGTTGAGGCCGCCCGATTAGGCAATTGATTTAAGACGGCGCAAGTATTAGTCCCAAAAAACCGTTGCCTATTATAGGTTCCGCCGTGTGCATCAATATGCTCACGTATCACTGAGTGAACCGTTGGAGTGCAAGGCAAACACCACAGCCCTTCGGGATTCACTGGGGCTGGCTCAGCTGCTCGAAGCGCTGTCTGTAGTATCGTCAACGTGGCGCGTTGCTCAACCACCGCGTCTTGACCGAACCACACGTCACCCAATTCTTTTTCTTTATGACGCTCTATCCGATAAATCGCCTGTTCAAACTCCCAAGGTGAGCTCACAGATGGCATGGATTGATTCCGATGCGGGAGACTGTCATTGCCACAGCAGGTCTCATCTTTCTCCATACCGCGTTGCCTTTCCAGTGCTATCCAAAAATCAAGGTTTTGATGCGCGTCACTCAATCCCCAGTCCCAAAGCGCTGCCGGAACATACAAAACGTGAAAAACAATTCTCAAGAGCTGCGTCGGCAAATCATCTGCGTGATCATGCCCCTGGCCGACATCACGCCGGTCTTTAATTAACGAATCCAAGTCATTCTTATGTTGATGCCCCTTCCCACCAAAAAAATAATGCGCATCTTCAAACAGCTCATTAACAAAACCCAGCAGGGCTGAGATGAATGCCGACACACCGGGCACACGGTCAGCTACGGCGGACACGCTGGTTAAATGCCCCAGAAATAATAACTTCCGTAATGGCTCAAACGTAAGCCAGATTAAAAATTGAAATGGATTATTGCGTTGCCAAGCATTTTCGTCACGCGCAGCCGGAGCTACGGTGGGCTCTTTTGGCTTGTTCTTGTCCCGGCTCACGCCTTGGTCTACCATCTCCAAGGTTTCGCTGATGTTTTGTGCATTAAAAATCAAGGTGGACAGGCTCGATATCAATGGATTGATTCGTAACATGATCCAGGAGGGCATTTTACCCATCCAAGCAAATAAAGGCGGCGTTGTTTTCGCAACCGTCCACCAAGTGCCGGCGGTGCAAAGGCTTAAGGCTACACTCAATACCAGCATGAACACAAATGCTGCCGCCATTGCATAATTGCCATTCTTCCAATCTTTTTTTATGCCCGAAAACCACTCTCCAATCGTATTATTGGTAATCATGTCCGTCGTGGCGTTGTATATCAAGAATCCATAAGCCGCGCCCGCAATCAGGGCCATAGGGACAATGAGCATCGGCAATACTGCCGCAGGCAAAGCCGCCAGCACAGGGATAGTGAGGAATGCATCCATCAAAAGATAGGTTGTGCCTAACCCCATGAACACGCCGGCAACGACGCAAAAGGCCGGAACAAATCGAATGCTGTTCAGATGTTCGCGACGCTTCTTTTCCCATGTTTTTTCTGGCTGTAGATTGTTATCACGAAGCCACTGATGCAAATTGGCTTGATAAGCAGTCGGATTCGGTTGGTCTGCAAACAATTGCAGTGCGAACCATTTTTCCATGTCGCTTAATTTTTTTTTGTTTGAATGTTTACCCTGAAGAGCCGCCTTGTAATCCTTAAAAAACGCAGGCGCATCGGGCTCTAAACTCGGCTTCATTTGGTCCAGCAAATAATCTCTCGCCACTTGGCGCTCAAGATGGTTTAATTTAAATAATTTTTTCAACGCACGTTTGATGTTTTGTAAATAAATTTCGCCCTCATAGACCGTCGAGAGCACGAAGCCGGCTAATGCGAGCGGAAGACTCGACACCATGGCCAAGATGCCACCAAAACTTAACAAACCAATCGTCAGGCTTGCACCTGCCGCAAGAAAACGTGGTGCAATGTAATGCCGTATCTTTTTCATGGTTACTCTCAGACAAGCGCAATCAAGGAAAGGGTACTGTATACCAAATGAAAATGATTATCAATAGCATTGGGGTGGTGTAACATTGGGTGACTTGTGTCACCCAATGGCGCTCAGTAACTGCCAGAACGGCATGCTCTTTGTGAATCGTCTACTGTGGACGCTTCTTTTTTAGCGTTGGCTAAGAAAGACAAAGCATTCGCGCGTCGAAAGCTCTTTTCGGTTGGATCCACGGCATCTGACGAAACCGCTCGAATAGGGATAGATAACGTTGAAGCCTCTGTTGTTATAGAGGCTAAACTGACCGACAAGGCTGTTTCAAAGGCCCCTCCCTTCGTTTCCCGAAAGCCCC
>CAMAYA010000034.1 GCA_945862275.1 Legionella genomosp. 1
GCCACTCACTTGCGTTGATGAAACCGCTTGTAACGATCGTTTAGCCGTAGGGGCATGCGTGATAGCATATCCCCCAAACACCGGAAAGCCTGCATACTCCTGCTGCAAGCGCACGTGTGCCACCTTTTTTTCATCGGTGTGCTGTCCCACAAGTTGCAGCGAATCGACTGCCGTCGCTAATGCTCGTGAGCGTCCAGGTGACGTCATATGGAAAGTCTGCTGCAATTGTTTCAATGAGGTGCCCTGCAACGCAACGGGTGTTGCGGCATAAAGCGGTACCGAGGAGGTGAGTGCTGCGATCAAAATAACGGGTGATATATCAACGTTACGCTTCATATTGTATCATTCCTTTACGTTATAAACGCCCATGGAAAAAACTCTCCCTAAGAGGCTTATGTTATCAGTTGGATTTGCTGTGTGCACTGTTTCCGTAGACACACACAGTAACGATGCATTTCACTCAATATGGGCAAAAAAGTCAAGCAGAGATTGAACATCGGATTGTGCTCAATCGGCTTTCTCCGTTATACTGATTTCTTACAGCCCTTCTTTGAAGCGACTCATGTCCAGCAATTCATTCCATCTTAAACGACAAGCGTTTGAAAAGGCCTTAATGCAGCTTGAAAAAGCATTGCATGAGCCGGTTTCAGAATACGTTCGTGATGCGGCTATTCAACGATTTGAATTTACCTATGAACTGGCCTGGAAAACACTAAAAGCATATTTAGCGACGATAGACCTTACCGTTTTAAGCCCAAAAGAAACCCTAAAGGTAGCCTATCAACAAGGCCTGTTAACGGACGCTGCAGCCTGGAGTGAGCTTCATGTGAAACGTAATTTAACAAGCCATACCTACGATGAAGCACTAGCCAACACGATTTACTTGTATTTAAAAAATGAGGGCTTGTCTTTGTTTTTAAACCTAAAAAACACATTAAGTCAATTGAAATGAATCAATATGGAGTTGACGAAAAAATTTGGCAACACATACTGGATACTTGTTTTAATAACGCAGGTGTGAATGCTGCTATCCTTTATGGTTCTAGGGCACGAGGAGATTACAAACAAGGCTCAGATATCGACGTGGCCATTGATGCGCCACGCATGACAGACCGTGCGTTTTCAAACCTTTGGAACCAGCTGGATGATTTGCCCATTATTTACACGCTAGATATAGTCCATCTCCAACGATTAGCGAACAACCCTTTGATTCATGCCATTCGTAAAGACGGGGTTGTGTTTAAGCCGCCAGACCCATCACTGGCCGCTGATCCACTATAGAATCCGTGGTAGTGGCTCGTGCTTGTGCAAAAAAACCATAAACCGATTGAGGCTCCGCGGGCAAAAAGACCGTCGCATATATCCCTGCCACCAGCGCACAAGCGTTAGTGCCCACTGCGTGCAGTGAGTCGCATAATTGAGTCCATTCAAAGCAGATATGGTCAAACAATGGCTTACCGAAAGTAATTTCAAGATGGTCAGCCAGGCGGAGGATAGCCATAAGAACCACCACCTCAACAGGAGCCAAGAGAACTAGATTAAGAATTGCCAACAAAGGAGAATGGGCAACAAAAGCCCCCAAAAGTGCTGTCTCAGCCCAGAAAATGAAAAATGCGGCTCCAGAGATCGCAAGAGCGCCCAAGAGCCCAGGAATCATTAAAACGCCCATCAAAGCCGAGCTCAACGCCGTCAACTTCAATATAGACCAAAGAGATGCTACAAAAGCCTGTATTGTTTTCTGAAGCAGATTAAAAACCAGAGCCAAGGCCACGGTAGGATCATTTAAAACACGTTCAGAGAGTTTGGAAAAATCACCATAAGTGGAAGGCAAAAACACCAACAAACACCCAATCAACTGTTCAGTTTTTTTAGTGTCACCCGCTTCAATGGCGGTCAACAACCCACCATTCACGGCAGTCAGCACGTCATCGATAAATGCTGTGTTCGCTCGAAAGGCTTGCGGAAGGACTGCAATAATCGCTGGGTTTCGTTCAACATGGGCCAATAAAAAGAGTGGGTATTGCAACAAAACAGGGGTATATTGATTTAGTATGGCAGGCAAATCCTCTGGAGGGTTTTCAAGCGCCTGAGCCACGGCAACGAGGTCTTGCATCACAGCACCGCCATGCCAGGTTGGCAACGCGGGCATGCCATGAGAAGGCAATGCATGCAAATTGGATATGGGCACATAATAACCATTCTGAAGCAGTTTCTTTTTTACCAGCGAACGAATGCCGGCCTCAAAATCCGCTTTCTTTTTTAATTTAAGATTCAATTCGTCGGAGTCATCGCCTAAATCATCCATGACGGCATCAAATGATTTGCTCTCAAAAAAGCGATTGAATTCCTGAATCAGTTCCAAGGGGATAATAATGCGACCTGTATCTAGCTCCCATCCGTCTATGCTTACTTTTCCACGCAAGAAATCTGTAAACTCATTCAGCAACTGGTGACTTAAATCATGTACCGCACTGGCTTCATACTCGTGAAAAGCCGCTTGGTAATGCGATGTGAAGTAGTCAGTAATCGGTACTCTTTGGACGCCGCCATAGATATCTGTTAGCGCCGCTTCGCGGTCGATTCCTAACTGTTTGGCATCACGCAGCCCTTTCATGAATTTGATTGTATGGGGACTAAAGCCATTACCAATCTGCAACTCCACATTGCATCGCTCAGCTAACCCTTCCAGGACGTGATAACGCGCTTGCGATAAATGGCCGTTAATCCAATTGGTATCACGCCGATACAAGGCCAAAGCCGATTCAAATCGTTCCTGCTTTCCTGGCTCACAAGCGCCCCCCCCCATCACGTCCAGCAATAGCACTTTCAGCGCCTTTTTTTCAGCATCATCCAGTTTAAACAGGGGCTCGGTGGTTGTGTATAAAAAATAAAATTGTTCAAAATAGCTGATGCAGTCCGCAAGGCTGATGTTACCCGCACCCTCCACTGTATTTAAACGTGCCTGACAAAAACGTTGTATCGTCGCCGCATCCTCTGGCATTAAACCGGCGAATTGGTCCATTAATCGCTGCCACTTATCTCTGTTTGCCAATTGGCCATAGCCCTGAGGCAACGCATTGACATGGCGTTGTTTTATTTCCTCATACTGCGTGCGATCGACCGTTTGATACAGTTTTTGTGTAGGTAACATGGACGTCCTCTTCTTGATAGAGTACAACTCAAAATTTGTGTTCTCATTTTACACACAAAGCAAATCGAAAGCAAGTTTCATCTCCAGGGTCTAGTGCCGCCCCTGGACATCTTCATGAAACTAAGGCAATATCGCCACAATATTGCACCGAAATTGACGGCTTTATGAAAAAAATCCTGGTTCTGCACGGGCCCAATTTAAACCTACTCGGATTGCGCGAGCCGTCTATTTATGGTCTGTCGTCATTGGCAGCGATCAACGAGTCGCTTGAAAAAAAAGCAACTGCCGCAGGATTTGGCTTGACGGCACTGCAAAGCAATAGTGAATCAGAACTTATCCAGGCTATCCACCAGGCCGCAGTTGATGAGGTCCATTTCTTCATCTTGAACCTAGCCGCCTACACACACACCAGCATTGCCATACGCGATGCCCTTTTAGCCGTTAAAATCCCTTTTATTGAAGTGCATATCAGCAATGTTTATGCCCGTGAGTCCTATCGCCAACAATCTTATTTTTCTGATATAGCGACAGGCGTTATCAGCGGTCTTGGCGCAGATGGGTACCTGCTGGCATTGCAGGCCATTATCAACAAATTAACGTAACGAGAGAGTATACATCGATGGATATTCGAAAAATTAGGAAGTTAATTGAGTTACTAGAAGAAACCGGCATCTCAGAGATTGAGATCAAAGAAGGCGAAGAGTCCCTACGCCTAAGCCGCCACAGCCACTGGGTAGAACCACCTGCACCTCGGCATGCAGCCCCACTTCACGCGCCCCATTATACCCAAACATTGACAGCAGCGGTGCCTCAAGCCCCCGAACCCGTATCACTGGCCCATCACGTTCGCTCACCCATGGTCGGCACCCTATATACATCCCCCTCTCCTGACACCCCGGCATTTGTCACGATTGGCAAACACGTCAAAGTCGGCGACACGTTGTGTATTATTGAAGCCATGAAAATGTTTAACGAAATCGAAGCCGACCGCGCAGGCGTGGTAACCGCTATATTGGCGGTCAACGGCGATCCCGTTGAATATGATCAGCCCCTTTTTGCCATCGAATAAGGGGACAACCATGTTGAGTAAAATTGTCATTGCCAACCGAGGCGAAATCGCACTTCGGATTTTACGCGCTTGCAAAGAACTCGGGATCAAAACCGTTGCCGTCCATTCCGATATCGACAAAGATTTGTTGCACGTGCGCCTTGCGGATGAAACCGTCTGCATTGGGCCTGCCCCATCGCAAAAAAGTTATTTAAATATTCCCGCCATTATTTCAGCGGCAGAAATTACCGATGCAGTTGCCATTCACCCAGGGTATGGCTTTTTAGCAGAAAATGCCGATTTTGCCGACATCGTTGAACAAAGCGGTTTTCGCTTCATTGGTCCTCGCGGTGACACCATTCGCATGATGGGCGATAAAATTTCAGCCATTGCCGCCATGAAGAAAACAGGCGTTCCCTGCGTTCCTGGCTCAGATGGGCCACTCTCTGAAGATGATTTGTTAAATTTATCATTGGGCCGAAAAATTGGCTACCCGGTTATCATCAAAGCCGCAGGCGGTGGTGGTGGGCGTGGGATGCGCGTGGTGCATACAGAGGGTAACTTGCTGAATGCCATTGCACTCACACGAAGTGAAGCCAAAGCCGCCTTTAACAATCCGATTGTGTACATGGAAAAATTTCTCGAAAATCCTCGTCATATCGAATTCCAAGTATTGGGTGATGGAAAAGGGAACGCTGTGCATCTCGGTGAGCGCGATTGTTCCATGCAACGGCGCCATCAAAAAGTGGTCGAAGAAGCGCCCGCTCCTGGCATTACCCCGAAAATGCGGCAAAAAATGGGTAAAATTGTGGTTAATGCGTGCCGCGAAATCCAATACAGAGGCGCAGGGACCTTTGAATTTTTATATCAAGATGGTTGTTTTTATTTTATCGAAATGAACACCCGCATTCAGGTTGAACACCCAGTGACAGAGATGATCACGGGTATCGATTTGATTAAAGAACAAATTAAAATCGCCAGTGATATCCCGTTCACGCTGACGCAAGACGCCATTAAAATGCGCGGCCATGCTATCGAGTGCCGGATCAATGCAGAAGATCCCAAGACATTTATGCCATCACCCGGCACGATTCGACTAATTCATCAACCCGGTGGGCCCGGCATCCGGTTTGACTCCCATGTTTACAGCAGCTATACGGTGCCACCAAACTATGACTCCATGATTGGAAAATTGATAAGCTACGGCGAAACACGCGAAGAGGCCTGTGCAAGAATGCGCAATGCTCTGGATGAAATCATCATTGATGGCATCAAAACCAACATTGAATTGCACCACCGTATTTTACGTGATAAAGCCTTTATCGAGGGCGGTGCCAATATTCATTATTTAGAAAAAATGTTGAAGGATTAGAGCGATGTTTCAGTTACAAATCAGTGAATGCCCGCGTGATGAGATAGACCTGCTTTCGGATAAACTAGAAGCAGCCGGCGCCCTATCGGTCACATTGACGGATCAATACGATGACCCCATTCTCGAACCCGCACCGGGGGCCGCCCCTTTGTGGCCGCATGTGGTCATGCAAGCCTTGTTTGCTGATACGGCCGATGCAGAGCAAGCGGGTAGCTTGTTGTCAGCCACTCACCCGGGTTTGAACTACTCTATCGAAACACTTCCAGAGCAAGATTGGGAGCGTGCCTGTTTGGATCAATTTCACCCACAACAATTTGGCTCTCGCCTCTGGATTTGCCCTTCATGGCACACGCCGCCCGATCCCGATGGCGTCAATCTTATTTTAGATCCGGGTTTGGCTTTTGGCACCGGATCGCATGCGACCACTTCGCTCTGCTTAACTTGGTTAGATAAAGCAAACGTGACGAATAAGCAAGTGATTGATTACGGGTGTGGCTCAGGCATTCTGGCACTTGCCGCCTTGCAATTGGGCGCGGCCCACGTGCATGCCGTTGATATTGATGACCAAGCATTACTCGCCACCCAAAACAATGCGACTAGCAATGGCATTTTGGCTGCTCAATTAACCGTAAGCCAGCCAGAATCCTTAGAAACGCAGGTTGATTTGCTATTAGCCAATATTTTGTTGGCCCCACTATTAACACTGAAAAGCCGTTTTCGTGCACTGCTGAAAAAGGATGGGACGTTGGTGGTGTCAGGGCTTTTAGCGGAACAAGTGCCTGCTTTGATTGAAGCTTATCAGGCGGATTTCATCCATTATGAATCAGTTATTCATAATGGATGGGCGCTGGTGGTGTTTCGTTAGTCTAACAAACCCAACCCCTTCACGATATCACGCTCACTGCGCAATTCTGCCAAGGTATCATTGAACTTCCCTTGGCTGTAATCGTTAAACGTCAATCCGTCTACCACTCGCAAAACACCCAGCTCACGCCGTGTTGGGAAAGAGAAAATCAACCCTTCATCCACGCCATACTCGCCCTGAGAGGTCGAGCACACAGAAAACGATTCACCCGCCACAGTATCCGTTACCAGATGGCTCACGCTCTGCACAATGGCATTGGCAGCAGAGGCCGCAGACGATGCACCACGGGCTTTAATCACAGCAGCCCCGCGTTGTTGCACGGTCGGCACAAATACATCTTTTAACCAAACGTCATCCTGAATCACGGTTGCAGCAGAAACCCCATTGATTTTCGCATGATAAAAATCAGGAAATTGCGTAGCAGAATGATTGCCCCAAATGGTCATCTCGGTCACCGAGGTGACATCTACACCGGCTTTTTTTGCCAACTGTGTACGTGATCGCAACTCATCCAACATGGTCATGGCAAAAAATCGATTATCAGGGATATCTTTCGCATGGTGTTTGGCAATCAAGCAATTGGTATTGCATGGGTTCCCGACTACGAAAACGCGCACGTCGTCACTCGCACGATCATTGATGGCTTGGCCTTGTTTGGTAAAAATACCCCCATTGATTTGCAATAAATCTGAGCGTTCCATGCCTTGTTTTCGAGGTACCGAGCCGACCAAAAGCGCCCAATTCACGCCATCCATTGCTTGATTTAAATCAGATGTACACACCACACGCTTTAACCGTGGAAAAGCACAATCATCCAATTCCATTGCAACCCCTTCTAAAGAAGGCAGCGATTGCTCTAATTCCAGTAAATTTAACTCCACATCAACTTGATCACCAAACATTTGTCCTGACGCAATGCGAAACAACAACGCATATCCAATTTGTCCTGCCGCGCCGGTGACCGCTACTCTTATTTTTTTATTCATGGGTATTTTTCCTCAATTAATGCAGACTTTATGATACTATTGCCGCCCATAACAAGCTAGTCTGAATTCACTCATGTTGCCATTATCTCTGTACATCCACATTCCCTGGTGCATTCGAAAATGCCCTTATTGTGATTTCAATTCACATAAAAGCCCGGATGCGTTGCCTGAACAGCGTTATATTAGCGCATTAATCAGCGATTTAAAGCAGGATTTAGAACGCTTCCCTGGACGAACCATTGATTCGATTTTCATTGGAGGCGGCACGCCCAGCTTGTTTTCACCCGAGTCGTACGACACATTATTCAGCGCCATTAAGCCGATGCTGCCCTTTGCATCTGACATTGAAATCACGCTGGAAGCCAATCCTGGCACTGTAGAGCAACAACGTTTCAACGACTATCGCGCGTTAGGCATCAATCGGTTATCACTCGGCATACAAAGCTTTAACCCAACCCACCTACACGCCTTAGGCCGCATTCATGACGGCAAACAAGCCCACCGCGCCATTGAAGCCGCACGGCGTGCCGATTTTGAAAACATCAACATTGACATCATGCATGGCCTGCCTAAGCAAACCATTGCCGAAGGCCTTGACGACTTGCAAACGGCCTTCAGCCATCAGCCAGAGCATCTGTCATGGTATCAATTAACGATTGAACCCAATACCGTTTTTTATAAAAATCCCCCACCGCTGCCGACAGAAGATGATGCCTTTGTTTTAGAAGAAAAAGGACTCGCCTTGCTCGAAAAGGCAAAATACCACCGCTATGAAATTTCCGCCTTCTGTCAAGAAGGAAAGCCTGCTCGCCATAACCTCAATTATTGGCTATTTGGTGATTATTATGGCATTGGCGCCGGTGCTCATGGCAAATTAACCTCCGCCGATGGGGAGCAAGTTCATCGTACTCGGAAATACCGCCAGCCTGCGGATTATTTAAATGCAGAGAAAGGCTACCTGGCCGCCTGCGATCCGGTGAGCAAAAATGACCTTGTATTCGAATTCATGCTCAATGCCACGCGCTTGCAAGAGCCGATTGCAAATGCGTTATTCACAGAGCGAACGGGATTGAATTTTGACCAGTTAACACCAGGACTTTTAGAGGCAGAAGCCAAAGGGCTGGTAATACTTCGTAACACGCATTGGCAAATCACACCCTTTGGCCGGCGGTATACGAATGATTTGCAGGCTTTGTTTTTATTGGATTAACGTAAGTGGGATACCCATCACCTCAACCACCATGCTATGAATTTTTAGCAACAGCGCTTCATTGCAATGCATTAACGGTCCAGATAACAACCGTTGGTTATCAATCGCGCGAAGTTGGTCAATCAGTAGATCCGAGTCTCTCTCGAGTTTGTCTTGTGCTAAAATTCTGACTCGCAATGGCTCGGCGTGATCCATCAACTGCGTGGTAAGAGGAACAATAAGCGTGGATGGGTGACCAACATTCAACAACGCTTGATGCTGTAAAATCAATACAGGCCTGGTTTTTCCCAGCTCAGTACCCTTTGTTGGATTCAGATTAGCCAACCAAATTTCTCCATGATTAAAGGCCATCGACATCATCCAAATCACTAAACTCTTGATTAACACGCATGCTTTCTTGTCTCACCCGTAAGCTGACTTCGCCCAGTTTTTTTTCTCGCTCATGCGTCATGATTTCTTTGTTCATGTGCTCAATCGCACGACGTATATACTCAGCACGTTGAATGTGCAACATATGCGCTCCAGCATCCAGTGCGTGAAGCAGCGTTTCAGGCAGTCGAATAGAAATAACGGACATATCAAATTCCTCCCCAACAATGTAGTGCATTATATGCTACATAAGTGTAGTTTGTAACCGCAATAAAATCAAACTTGAAAATCATCCCAAATCAAGTATGATTCTATCTTGTGTGGGGCCGTTAGCTCAGCTGGTAGAGCAGGAGACTCTTAATCTCTGTGTCATAGGTTCGACCCCTATACGGCCCACCATCCC
>CAMAYA010000035.1 GCA_945862275.1 Legionella genomosp. 1
TGGTATGTACTCGCATCATGCCAATCGTAACACGGTGCCAGTCGAATAGCGTCCCGTTTCGATAATAAGTCATGGGTGCTTGTTTTTTTGCAATATCTTCAGGAGGGAGATCCACACCTTTTGATAGGTAATTTAGCAAACCCAGCACCGTTCGTGTTTGTACATACACGTCATGTGGCTCGGTGCTGTAATGACTGACCAGCCAGAAATAAGGCTCCTCGGCGGTGACATCTACTTTGGCTAAAATGGCGCGCTGACGTGGAGTTAACCTGGAAAAATGGGTTATCCGCATTTTGATAGCAAACGCTTTATTGCGTTTGCTACTGCTGATTCTCAAGTCATCGTTATACTGTAGTGTACGCAGGGCAATGCCTAGCGATAAAAACTTTTCAAATTTGGGTATTCGTGACGAGGTAGATCTAGACGCGATGACAGCATTTTCTACTGCGCCCATCTGTTGGATGAGCACTCGGAAAACATGATTAATCCCCCATCCTGATCGCAGCAACATATAGAGGACACTGAGATCAATGGGTGTCAATAATCGGGTAACGAACTGTTCACCTTGCAATGGTGTGTAGGTAATGGTTGGCGATTCACTGAAACTGGTCCCGGCATTGCCTGTCGCCAAAATAGACGGAGGAGGCAAATTATTTGATACGTTGACCGATGCATCGCGTGACAAGCTAAACTGAGAAACAACGTTATTAACGGTCAAAAAATAAGGGGCATCACTGTATCGTAATCGTACGATATTGAGCAGTTCTTGTTGTGTGTCACTGGATTGCAATGCTTCATTATAAGTAATGCGATCATAAGGTAATAAAGTAGACCCAATGTTAGAGCAGGATGAGGCTAAAAAAAAAACAAGAAGAGAATACCGTTTTGCTTTCATAAAATCCCTATAAATACCTCAAGCGGCAGAGCAGGCCATGCCAGGCGTCCCTCTGGCATGGCTGACAAGCATTATTCGCGGCCAGAAAAAGCGCCTAATAAATTCAACAGACTGATAAACAAGTTGTAAATAGATACAAATAAAGAAACGGTAGCCGATATGTAGTTGGTTTCTCCACCGTGAATGATGGCACTGGTTTGGAAGAGAATCAATCCAGATGAAATCAATACAAATGCTGCGGAAATAACCAGTTGCAAAGCGGGAATTTGAAAAAACAGACTGGCAATCATGGCGAGAAAGGCAACCATCACGGCAACAAACAAAAACCCGCCCAGGTAACTAAAATCCTTGCGCGTGGTTAATACATAGCCGGATAAAGCGAAGAATATCATTCCCGTTCCACCTAAAGCCGTCGCAATCAATTGGGGGCCATTAGAATAATGGGAAATGTAGGCGTTTAAAATGGGTCCTAATGCAAAACCCATGAAACCTGTGAAGGCAAAAACGCTCAAAATACCCCAAGGGCTGTTTCTTAATGCATTGGTTAAAAACATCAAACCATACGCACCAACAATAAAAATAAGGGGGTTAATGGAACGCACTGCCAGGGCAAAAGACGCATACGCAGTAAATGCACTGAATATGAACGTTAAGCCGAGCAAGAGATACGTGTTGCGCAATACTTTGTTTGTCGCGAGAACCGAATCAGCTCCGCGGTTTAAGATTGAAACGTTGCTTTTGTTCATAGCATAACTCCAAGGATGGTTTAATGTTTATTATAGCATAGATAAGGGTCGTCCATTTGTTTTTCAAGTCTATCGGGATGTGTTCTTACTGGCAAGTAAGGTAATATGTTTCTTTTTAATGAGGATTTTAAGATGGCTAAAGTGGCCGTGGTACAAATGGTTTCTTCAGCACATATTCAGGAAAATTTACTTGCGCTAGACGAGTCTTTCATAGTTGCCCGTGATGGAGGGGCTGAACTACTGGTTTTGCCTGAAAATTTTGCGTACATGGGAATACATGAAACGGATAAATTGGTCATTGCAGAAGAAGATGGTCTTGGATTGATTCAACACACCGTGAGCCAATTGGCGCGTCGCTATCGGATTTGGGTGATTGCAGGAACGCTTCCCATAAAAACCCGGGCGAACCGCGTGAAAGCCCGTTCTTATGTCTATGATGCGCGTGGTGCTACCGTTGCGCGTTATGATAAAATTCATTTGTTTGATGTACGGGTATCAGATCAGGAAGCGCACCAAGAGTCAGCGACCATTGAGCCTGGTGAAAACATCGTTGTGGTGGATACGCCAGTCGGTCGCATTGGATTAACGGTGTGTTATGATTTACGCTTTCCTGAGTTATATCGCGAGCTCGCATTGCGAGGGGCGGAATTATTCGCGGTGCCATCGGCATTTACCGCCGTAACGGGGCACGCGCATTGGGAGGTTTTGCTCCGCGCGCGCGCGATTGAGCAGCAGTGCTACGTGCTCGCATCAAATCAGGGCGGCCAGCACGCCAGCGGACGGCATACGCATGGTCACAGTATGATTGTTGAGCCGTGGGGCCAGGTTCTGGCGGAACAGAAACAGGGGGCTGGGGTTATACTTGCGGACATTGATTTGCAGCGGTTGCATCAGTTGCGTCAGCAATTCCCATGCCATGATCACCATGTACTACACCTGCAAAAGGTCTCATCAATATGACATTAGCACTCACCATTGCAAAAGATTTGCTGTTAAAGCCCGCGTCGTTGGACGAATCCAGAATCGACGCATTGCTCCGCTCGATGTTGACGAATCGTGTCGATGCGGCTGATCTGTATTTTCAAAGTTGCAGTTCGGAATCCTGGTATTTGGAAGATTCTGAAGTCAAAAGTGGGCGTTATTCCATTGACCGCGGCGTGGGCATTCGGGCTGTAAGCGGTGAGAAAACCGGGTATGCGTATTGCGACGATATTTTATTGCCAGCAATGGAGCGGGCCGCCATTGCCGCGCGTTCTATCGCATTGACTGGGTCATCTACATCTCAGCGCATTCAAATTCCCAGCTCACCCATCGTGCGCTATGCAGGTTTAAACCCAATTGAAGGGATGAGCAAGCAGGATAAAATTGCGATGCTGGAGTCCATTGATAAAGAAGCGCGGCGAATCGACGCACGTGTGATTCAAGTGAATGCTTCCCTCAGTGGCAGTTATGAGGTGGTGATGGTAGCCGACATGCACGGCCAGATGGTGGCAGACGTACGCCCCATGGTGAGCGTGCACGTGAGCGTGATGGTTGACGACAAAGGGCGTCGGGAATCCGGACGCTCAGGTGGTGGCGGTCGCGTGGGTTATTCGTATTTTTTAGAAGAAGACCGTGTTTTGGGTTACGCCAGAGCCGCGGTTCGCGAGGCGCTCGTTAATCTGGAAGCCGAGGATGCGCCCGCCGGCATGATGCCCGTGGTGCTCGGACCGGGCTGGCCAGGGGTTTTGCTCCATGAGGCGGTAGGGCATGGATTGGAAGGTGATTTCAATCGAAAAGGATTGTCTGCCTTTTCAGGCAAATTAGGGCAACAAGTCGCGTCCAAAGGCGTGACGGTGGTGGATGATGGCACGTTAATTAATCGACGCGGCTCGCTCACGATGGATGACGAAGGCACGCCCACTCAATGCACCACATTGATTGAAGATGGCGTGTTGGTCAATTACATGCAAGATAAATTAAATGCCCGGCTCATGGGCATGCAGCCCACGGGCAATTGCCGACGTGAATCCTATGCGCATGTCCCGATGCCTCGCATGACGAACACCTACATGCTGGCGGGCCAACACCATCCAGAGGATATTATTCGTTCCGTTGAGCGGGGATTGTATGCGGTTAATTTTAGCGGCGGACAGGTTGATATTACCTCCGGACAATTCGTTTTCTCAGCCAGCGAGGCGTATCTTATTGAAAATGGACGTGTGACCCGGCCTGTAAAAGGTGCGACCATAATTGGTAATGGGCCCGAGGTAATGAAAAAAATCAGTATGGTGGGAAATGATTTGGCACTGGATGCGGGCATTGGGGTTTGCGGAAAAGATGGGCAATCAATTCCAGTTGGCGTGGGACAGCCTACATTGAAAATTGATGCGTTGACGGTGGGTGGGACGTGCTAATGTTGGAGAGTCAGCAGCAGTTCTGGATGAATTGAACAATCCAATTCTATAGCGCGTTTCAGCTTTTTTTTGAAATATTCTTTCGCACAATTTTACTATCCTTGAAGCCAGATTGCCGATAATATCGCCCATGTGGATATGCACACTGCGTTTTTTTTTACAGTGGTAACGGATGATCGTCAGCCGCTGTTATGTGAGGAGCCTGCATTAATCCGTCTGAAAGCCGCATTTCGATATGTGATGGACAAACACCCCTATCGCATGGGTTGGTTGCTTTACCGGATCACCTCCACTGTATTTGGCGACTTCCAGTGGTTCAGTATCAATTACTAGATGGGCTCTACTACATCCCCATGGATGCCACAGACTATTTTTCGTCTTATGAAGAGGCTGCCGTTAGACAAAAATGCAAAGCAGTCTATACTTGAATGTAAGCATTATCGTGAATTACCCCTGAGGAGAGAGCATATGCGTAAAATAATACGGAGTGAAGGTGATACTAAAACCGAGAGAGTAGACTCAATTATTGGGGCGTGTAGACAAATACAACCAACCGTTGATTCGCTCTATATGGGATACTTAGACATCGGCCGCCCCTCACGAGACCAATGGGTTCGAATAATAGAAGCAATCCCTGATACGATTCAACGCTTGGATTTCAGGTGTAATGACCTCAGTCCTTCATCATCAGGACTCACTAACGAGCATATTCAAGACATTTATATTGCAATTGGAACAAAACACTTAACACACCTGTCGTTGAATCAAGTCGGTTTATGTGCGATAAGAGAAAGTTTTTATCACGAGCCATCCAGTGAAGAAGCGTGTGACATTATTTCTGCACGTCTACGTGCGTTACCTCAGCTCGAATCATTGAGTTTAGAACACAATCATTTAGGGCAATTAAAACCTGAACGCCTTAGAGCTGTTTTTAATGCCCTCCCACGCAGTTTGCGTACTTTAGATCTTTGCGACAATGACCTTGAATTTAATATAGAATTAATGAAAGAAGTATTAGAAACGCTGCCTATTCAAACGCTCATTTTATCAGACGATTTTGATAAGATATTACGAATGATACCCAACTCAAAAACCATAGACACACTCGATTTAAGACGGGTGTTCGTAGATTTTCGGGACGTTGAGATGCTTAATACGCTACCCAAAATGCCGGAAAGAATACAAACAATATATTATTCAGATGACACCATACGACGTATGAGCAATGAAGCTTTGGATGCTTTGGATGGACTCGCGCCTCACACCACTAAAATTATAGTTACGCCTACAGGAACTCATTCAAAGTCCGAACAAGCGAATTATTTAGAGGCTAAAGCTAAAGAGCGATTGATTGGTGCAGTTTATGCGTTGTCAGAATTAAGCCAATTTCAAACCGACACGGGTAGGGGTCCTACGCTGCCTGCTGCCTTGGTTAAACAAGTACATGGTTTTTTCTCTAACCCCAATGCACCGGTTGATAGAGTACTCGGACAACTTGATGAGGGTTTAAAAATAAACCCTACTAATAAAAAGTGAGTGCAATAATGCCAGTGGTTTTATGCTTATTTATTGATCAGCTATCGTTTTGAGGCAGCCTAGCTACCAGTGGCGGTCTCGCCATGTAAATTATAGCGAGACCATATAGACAGGGCTCATTATGAGCAAGAAAAGCGGGCGCCCTCGTGCAAGCCAATACAATATGCTCTAAATCCGGGCAATTACCACTGGTATTATTACACTTCCTTTCTAATTTGCCTCTACATAAATTAGGTCATTGTTGTACTTTGATGACACTTAGTGTAAAATGCATCCTCGAAAACATTGTCCTTAAAAGTAGCGTACCATTTATATGGAATACAATAAAAAGAAAAACAATGCGTTAAGCACTCAAAAAAGTACGGTTTATAGCGTCCATATTACGCTATCATCAAGTGCTATTAGAGATGCGGATACCTTATCTGTTTTACGTTTTCTAAATGAAACGCGTCAAACACTGCTTCAAGAACATGCCGCATCTCATTGGCTAACTCACCCGATACATACCCCACTTGGTGAGAATCAACTCCCAGAGCATACTTATTTTTATTTAGAACCAATCAAAAAGTTGAATCAATTATTTGCTGAAAAAGGAAGGCTTGCTCAACAAATTGAATACCTTGATTTGTTCGGTGTCACGGATGCTATTGATAGACATCCTTTATTACGAGACGCTGCGAATTACCATAAATTTTGCTGTGAGTTATCCTCTAAGGCTAACATCCAGAATGCTCGTTTACGAGCAAGCTCAGATACAACCACAATGTCACCTATCCGAAAAATACACGCAGTACACCCATCCTTTTTATACGATGAAGAAATTAAATCAGGGCTACATGTTTCCTATCAAAAAAGCGCTCCGGATGCACAGGTGTTATACGTCTCTAGTCCAGAAACGCTCCGTTTAGCCTTACAGTACTGCGAGCCGAATAGCACATTAATTGTAGATGGTCATTGGGAACACGAGAAAAAATCAACGCATGGCGTCTGGGAAGCAAGTAGCGCACGCGAGATAGCCGAAGACCTCAGTATATTGTTATACACTAACCCCGGAAAAATAAATGATATCCGTCTCTGGGGATGTGAAGCAGGTTACCTGTCTGCTTTTAATGCCTTACCCAGTACGTTTAGTTTGGATTTTTTACAATTTAAATATGATTCTTTTCCCGAAAAAACCACCCAAGAGATGGCGGAGTTTAGGAATAGAGCATGTTATTACTCTAGACACGGAGAGTTTCCTTTTGCAGAAAATTCTTTGGCGGGACAAATTCTCACGACGCTAGATGACCCCTCAATTACAATCACCGCCACATCAAGTCGTACATACCCATTTCCACCGAACGCAACGGCTCAATACAACATTGCTTCTGACTCAGATGAGTGGAGTGGACCGCATTTTTGGAGTAAACCCCGCGATGTTGCTGCGCCCGAAAAATACAAACAATTACACCGCGTTAAAAGTATCACGGTAACACCGCAGCAAATGTCTCTCACAACAAATCCCATCAGTATGTGGTATAAAAAATCGACGGTGGTTGTAGATGGCCCAGTAACAACAAATCAACTAAGACCAGGAGACCTTTTTGGTGATTTTGACGATTCGGACGTTAATCACCATGGCCATTTTTTAATATCTTAGAAAAAATCGGCTAAGCGTAAGCATCCCTCTCAGTCAACGGAGAGGGTACCCATATTTGATTGCTATATTTTTGTGAGTTTTTTATATGTATGCCACAATGACTTTATTGATAAAGAATGATGCCTTAACTTTTGAAAAAATTAAAGAAGGGATTGAAAAAATCCGAGTCAAGCCAAACCATCGATTTGAAAATATAGTAAGCAAGTTGAAGTCGGAAGTTGACACTATAAAATCCATAATCACACATTTTGATGCACATGAGGCGCTAGAAAGTATGGGGAGGATTAAGGAGGCGGCTTGTACTCTGGACAACTTGCTTCTAGACCTTAATAAATACGATGAAGTTAAAATTAAAGATCTTATTGGACTTATCATAGCGGTAAATGAGGCAATAAAGCAATATGTTGCTTCCGTCACATTTGAAGAGCGGGTTTATAACGAGGTATTTAATGCTTTAGCAAGTTCACAAGCACTGGAGCATGGCACCTCAGTTGCAATTAATAACCTTTTGAAGTTATCTTCAAAGCAAGTGTTAAATGATTTAGCAAGAAAACTGTATATATGTTCTGACTTGCGCAATGTCTTGATGGGCGATAATCTAGTATTGTGGGGCTATATTAATCAGTTCAAGCTTAATGAACGATTAAATAAATTGGGTTATGACGTTTCTGTAGCACCTTATAAGCGAGTAATTATTACCACAGTTGATGTGCTTGAAGGTTTAGATTTAATTATTAATTATTTAAACAGGAATGAAAAATCCATTGAGGACATTATTGCTTGTCTAGTGAGAGCGGACATGATAGCAAACGATCCAAAATCAGGTAAAATCTCTTCAGGTTTTGAAATTGCATGGGGATTACTTGATCAATTGTTGAAGCGTAAACTCAAAAGCGAACCCGTTTTTGTGACGACCTCATTTGTATGTGCAGGAGAGGTTATCACAAGCCTGGGTAAGAATTCAACGCTGGTATTAGATGGCCACGGTGGCGCGACAAGTTGTGCGTTTGCCGATAAACCTTGCTTGATGGCTGCCGATTTGTTACTTGAGTTAGAAGAGTTGCTGAAAAAAGATAGTGATAGGCATATTGATCATTTGTTATTGCAGTCTTGCAACAGCGGTACTTTAAAACAGGCAGGAACCGTTTCTTTACTAATGCCTAAACAAAATATAGACATAGGAAAGGGCCGCATGATGGTCCTTGGCGGCACAGATGTCACCGCTGATGATTTGTTTGAGAAGCCGCAAGGTCTCAGCTCTCTGGCAGCAGGTGTTTATAACGCTCTGCTTGAGAATGGTAGATTGGACATGGCATTTACATTTTCAGAGGATTTACTGTGCCCAAGTGTTTCTATGGGGCGCGGAAATAGAGGAGTACGGAAAGTGGCGTATGGTGAAGCATATACACCATGGCCTCAAAATGTATTGCGGCCTCAAGGTGAGTGTGAAAGTACTCTTTTTCATAAATCAACCACTATTGTTTTATTACCTGATCATCGAAAAGCTGGGGAAGCAGGGGCATTTTTTAAACAATTGAAACTAACGCCTGAAAATCTTAGACATTTAGGTGTTATAAGAGGAGCGGGTAGACCAGGTTTTTTTGATGGTTCTGTAACAACAGAAGAAAGCCTGTCCTCATCACCTGTAAGCAGTTTATCAACATTAGGAAGCGCTGCTTCATCACCAGTAGACGGTCGAATGACGCCGCCACCCTCCGGCCCATTGCAAGAGATAGAATATAAAACACCTCCAAGGAATCCTGACGTAGTGGTGCCACGACAAATAAGGGGCTTACCTTCCCCTGGAAGTTTTAATGCTTGCCAATTTTTTGTATCGATTGCAGACGACACCAGTCTTTTATCTTCCTCTGAAGAGGGCTGGTCAGCCCTTCCTCCATAGGCTTTATCAATTCACTGTTTCGGATCATGAATATACCGCATGTCTGCGCTGATTTTAGTTGTTTGAGCAAGCGACTTGGCAAGCTGGGAATCAAGGTTCCAAAATATAAAAAAACAGGGTCACCTGAGGACGGAGTGCATGCCATAGCCATTTCTTGCGCAAATTAACGACACGATCGACCACTTTTCCGGTGACGGCGCGTATG
>CAMAYA010000036.1 GCA_945862275.1 Legionella genomosp. 1
TCAAAGTAGGTCAAGTGATCGAATTTGCTTTTGTTTGGCATGTTATTTCCTCTTGGAGTCGGTTAAATTAAGAGTATAAATAATATATATAGACCACAGATTGAACAAAGCACAGCTGAAGTAATAAAAGCCGGGTATAATAAGCGTGATTTTCACTGTTTTTTTGTTGGATTATTTTGTGGAGAACAATAGTTTTGATGATTAATTGAATGCGATCCATGTAATCAGACTATTTCAAGTAATCAACACGGCGACAAAATATAAACATAATAAGGAATGTGATGCCTGTTCTTTTAAAGACATACCATCTAACCATACAAAAAAAACAAATGATTCTTTACATTTGAGCTCATATTGGCTAAATTAGACTCTTTTTAATGCCGAGCAATCACCATGCAAACCTATAAACAATATATTTGCGTTATATGTGGATTCATATATAACGAAGCCGAAGGCTGGCCAGATGATGGCATTGCAGCAGGAACAGCGTGGGACGATGTCCCCGAAAACTGGTTTTGCCCTGACTGTGGCGCTGGCAAAGAAGATTTTGAAATGATTGAAATCGGCTAGGGCTTCAACACCACAAGAAACACCACCCCAATTAACAGCAAGGTCGGAATTTCATTAAACACGCGATAATAGCGTTGTGTATGTGTATTTCGACCGCACGCAAATTGCCTCACCATCCGCCCACACATCAGGTGATAGCCCCACAACAGCAGCACCAAAATTAATTTGGCTTGCATCCAACCTGCATGAGAATAATACGCTGGATTATACGCCATCAACCCTGCACCAAACACGGTCGTCAATACCGCAGAAGGCCACATGATGGCGCGAAAAAGACGGCGCTCCATAACCTGAAACCGCTCAATACCAATGGCATCTTTGGCTGCCGCATGGTAAACAAACAACCGTGGCAAATAAAATAGCCCGGCAAACCATGCGACCATCGCAATGATATGAAAGGATTTAATGATCAACATCAGGTGTTCTTATCGGGATTTTTCGCCTGACGCCGGGCTTTTTTCAACAAATTCAACGACTCAACCCCTAACGAAAACCCCATCGCAAAATATAGATAACCACGTGGTACATGAAATGAAAAGCCATCGGCAACCAACAATGTGCCAATTAAAATTAAAAAACTCAACGCCAGCATTTTGATGGTTGGGTGATGCTCAATAAAATGACCCACGGGTTCACTGGCATAAATCATCACCAGAATAGCGCACGAAATCGCCACCGCCATGACCATGAAATTATTCGTTAACCCAATCGCCGTCAACACGCTGTCCAGGGAAAAAATAATGTCCATCAACCCAATTTGAATAATCACCCCACGCAGGGTTCCTGGCGCTTTTCGAATGGCTTTCTGCTCGGCCTTGGTTTCCCCTACTTCAAAATGAATTTCTTGTGTGGCCTTCACAATTAAAAAAGCCCCCCCCGCTATCAGAAACAGATCACGAAAGGAGAATGCCAAATGACCCATAGAAAAAAATGGATGGGTTAACTTCACTAACCAAACGACCGACGCCAGCAACAACAAACGCGTCACCCAAGCAAATGTCAGCCCCCAGTAGCGGGCCTGTTTACGCTTTTCTCGCGGTAATTGTTCCGTCAAGATAGATAAGAAAACCAAATTATCAATCCCCAAAACGATTTCCAGTATAATTAAAGCGACCACACTCAAAAAAATATCTAAAATTTCCATGGCTTCTCTTTAATTGATGATGTGATATACATGCACTATCAGCCTTATTCAACACTTAAGACTCATTGTCCACAATTATCGCGTAAAGGTAAATGGCTCATTTCCTCACACGCAGAGGAAATGGTTTGTATTTTACACCCCTGTCTCATTTATGGGGTCCACTATGACAGCAACTAGCAGTAAACCGATTGGATTGTGATTCAGGGATTCCGGGCGCCTCCAAGGCGCCCTTTTCAATGGTTCACTTTCCCCGTCAGCTTCGTTATAATGTTTACGACATTTTAATTATTATGTGAAAAAGGCATCTGCTTTTTTCATGCCGTTCCATCGTAAAACAATATTGGGTGAAAACAATCATCAACTTCATTAAAAAAATATTGCGTAAATCCAAGCCTAAATCGCAAGCCAATGATTCCACGCATACCATCGCACGCAATAAACACCACGTCTCCAAAACAGACATCAGCCCCAATGCGTTGCGCGTATTAACCCGCTTAAATGGCGCAGGTTTTCAGGCCTATCTCGTAGGAGGCAGCGTACGTGATTTACTATTACGCAAAGCCCCGAAAGATTTTGATGTGGCCACCAATGCCACGCCCAATCAAATCAAGCAATTATTTCGAAATGCGCGCATTATTGGCCGCCGGTTCAAACTAGCCCACATCCTGTATCACCGTGAAATCATTGAAGTCGCCACCTTTCGCGGTTTGAATGAAGTAGACACCATCGATACAAACCAACAAACCAACGACCATGGCATGTTGATTCGTGATAATGCCTATGGAACTCTTGAAGAAGACGCATGGCGGCGTGATTTCACCATTAATTCACTGTATTACCATTTGGATGGCTCAATTGTTGATTTTACAGGCGGCGTCAATGATGTGAATCTACGCGTGATACGAATGATTGGCGTTCCTGAAACCCGGTATCAGGAAGACCCTGTGCGCATGTTACGCGCGATTCGTTTTAGCGCAAAATTACATTTTGAAATAGAACCGGCAACCGCCGCCCCAATATCCTCGTTAAGTGAACTCATTACCCATATCTCTGGATCGCGTTTATTTGACGAAATGACAAAACTCTACCAATGCGGTGAGTCCGAATCTGTTCAACGCTTGCTGATTCAATTTGGCTTGTTTCACCACCTTTTTCCACAAACCGCAGCCCTTCTTAACGGAGAATACCCGGTCAACGCGCTGTTAATCAATGCGCTTGAAAGCACTGATACTCGCGTTCGTGACGGAAAACCCATTACGCCGGCTTTTTTGTATGCCATCATACTTTGGTTTCCGCTGATGGATCGCCTAGCGCAACTCAAAGATGAAGGCATGGATCCCCTGCCAGCACTCGAAAAAGCGATGTCCATGGTGATTTCGGAGCAAAACCAACGCGTGAGCATTCCAAAACGCTTTACCCAGGTTATGCGGGAGATTTGGCTATTGCAATATCGGTTTTCTAAACGCACAGGCAATCGCCCTTACACCTTACTCGAGCATCCCCGTTTTCGTGGTGCTTATGACTTTCTCGCACTGCGTGCCCTGGCAGGCGACGAATCCATGGAATTGGCCGAATGGTGGACTACCTTCCAAGATGTCGATGAAAAAACACAAAGCCAGATGATATTGAGTCAGGACGATGCGCCTCCTCCAAAAAAACCTCGCCGACGACGAAAACCGAAAACAGAACCCTAATATGGTCGATTGCTATTTAGGGTTAGGCAGCAACTTGCGCGAGCCAAGACGGCAGTTAAGCCGTGCTTTTGCCTCTTTACGCACGCTGCCTCGCTCAGCCATTCTCAGGCAATCGCGTGTATATCACAGCTTGCCCATGGGTGTGCGCGCCCAACCCAATTATTACAATCAGGTCATTGCTATCCAAACCACCCTGCCCGCGCACGCTCTGCTACGCCATTGCCAAGCCATTGAACAAAAACAACACCGTATTCGAAACCGGCGTTGGGGTGCTAGAACATTGGATATTGATATATTACTCTATGGCAACCAGGTTATTCACACGCATGATTTAATCGTGCCGCATCCAGAGATGCTGAAACGGGATTTTGTCCTCATTCCCTTGCTTGAGATTTTGACTGTCTAAGGATCGATCACGTCATTGATCTTCTTTCACCGCATCAACTACACTGGAACCTTCTGTTTTTTCAACGAGGTATTTATGTACACCCGCATCTTGCTTGCCACCGATTTAAACGAAAACCATTTTGCCATGTGCCAACAAGCAGTGGCGATTGCCAAACGGTTCCACGCACGTCTATTCTTGCTTCATGTGATTGAACCCCCTGTAACGCTACAACTGGCGCAAGGACTCGGATTTGCTGAATTTGATAGCCCGATTAAAGGGGATGCAGAGACCGTCTTGGCAGCACTGGGAGATGCATTGGATATTCCATCAGAACAGCAATTTGTTGAGATTGGATCCATCAAAACACACGTACTGGACAAGGCTGCGGCTCTGGGATGCACGCTCATCATGGTTGGCGCTCACACGCCTAGCAAACTACCCACGTTTCTAGGCAGCACGGCGCATGAAATCATTCGCGACGCACCGTGTGATGTCTTAACTTTACGCTAAAAAAACACCCTATTTCACTTTTTAAGCGAAACGGGGTGAATAACCCATCAATCAATACCAACCGCCATACGTATAGCTAGCATTGGAACCACACGTATTGCAGGTGTTATTGCAGGTCTGGCAGGTATTGTTAGATGAAGAACCGCTAGTGGTTGCGACATAAGTGGCACCTGAGCCGCAAATATCGTTCGTGCAACACCCTGCCAATAAGCCGAGTGACACCACAATAATCAATGAAATGAATATACGTTTCATGATGACATCCCTGTGTTGTTTGTGCAATTTAATTGTACAAACAGACCCGGAGTTTGTCAAATTGAACGATAACAGAAGATACACATGGCAATCAACGCACCCAGACTTGCGTTCGACCCAGGATGACCATGCCAACATAACCACGCACATAGAGCTTATTGCCTTTCACCCTTAAGCGAGCACGATATATCTGACCCGTTTTCGCCTCTAAAACCTGGCCGCCTTCCCAGACGCCGTCTCCTCTATCTTTTAAACCCCAGAGAAACTGCAATCCTTTGATTGAGCGATCTTTAAACTGACCGGGACATTTTGCACACGTGCCCGTATCGCCCGGCTGTGGATACACATCAACAATGGTGCCTGACAACACCTTGTTCGTTAAAACCAAGCGAACCACTGCTCTTTTTTTTCCTGTTTTATCATCCATAGTTGTCCAATCCCCTTCAGGAGATTGAGCCAGCGCAATGGGCATATACAATACGAGTAACGTTAAAGCAAATAATTCTTTCAACGATTTCATCTCATGCTCCCAAAAAAATCATTATCAAACACCAGAAACAATCCGCCAGGTACTTCCCTCAGGCCCATCTTCCACTTCAATTCCCTCGGCCAACAACTGCGTTCTCATTTCATCAGCCAGTGCCCAGTTCTTATCTTTTCGCGCTTGAAAACGCTTAGTCACACGCGCACTGATGGCTGCAGCATCGGGCCCTGCTTGTAAAAAGGCCGCTGGCGTGTCTTGCAGCAATCCTAAAATACCCGCCAAGTGCTTCAACGTAGCCGCCAATTGAGCGGATTTAGATTTGTTGATTTCATGGCTGAGTTGGAATAAAACCGACAGCGCAATGGGCGTATTGAAATCATCATTCATGGCCGCATCAAACTGTGCGAGCCAATGCGAATCCACTACTGCATGTTCTTCGCTCGGGATATCCTTTACCGATTGATACAGCCGCATCAATGCACGCGCAGCATTATGGATATTGTCGTCTGAATAATTCAAGGCGCTGCGATAATGGCTGCTTAATAGAAAATACCGGATAACCTCTGGGTGGTGTTTTTTTAACACATCGGCAATTGTAAAAAAATTACCGGTGGATTTGGACATTTTTTCATTGTTCACCTGCAATAAACCCACATGCAGCCAGTAATTTGCAAATGGTTTACCCGTAGCACCCTCGCTTTGTGCGATTTCATTTTCATGGTGCGGGAATTGCAAATCCAGCCCACCCCCATGGATATCAAATTGCTCGCCTAATTCACCCATCGCCATGGCCGAGCATTCAATGTGCCAACCGGGTCGCCCATTGCCCCAGGGTGAGGACCAATGCGGTTCATCTGGCTTGGCCTGTTTCCATAGTACAAAATCCAGCGGTGAACGCTTCGCCAACACCACGTCTATGCGTGCACCGGCTTGTAATGCATCCAGATCCTGATTTGATAATTTGCCATACTCCTTAAATTGAGCCACTTGATAATACACATCACCATTGTCACCTACATAGGCATGATCGGTTTCAATTAAGCGCTGAATCAGTTGAATAATGGCATCTATTTTTTCTGTTGCACGCGGCTCAACATCCGGCGGTAAGATGGCCAAGGTACTTAAATCAGCGTGCATGACATCAATAAATTGGCGGGTTAATTCGTGAACAGGGATACCCTGCTCATTCGCGCGCACGATAATTTTATCATCAATATCCGTGATGTTTCGAACATAGGTGACATCAAACCCTTGTGCGCGTAGAAAGCGCACAATCACATCAAAGCCAACCATCAATCGAGCGTGACCTAAGTGACAGTAGTCGTACACGGTAATCCCACACACGTACAACCCAATCTTCCCAGGTTGCAAGGGTATAAACGGTTCTTTGGTGCGCGTTAATGAATTGTATATATTCAGCATTTAAGCCACCTTGTCCCATGTATCTTTCATATCCACCACGCGATGAAAGGCCGTGACGTGAGTCTGGTCCACTTGATTTACGCAATAATAGCCCAAACGCTCAAATTGAAAGACTTCATTTAACGGTTGCGTGGCCAGCGCCGGCTCGCACAAAGCCTGTTGGATATGCATTGAATTTTTATTTAAAAATTGCATGAAATCGGCTTCGCGCGCAGGATTTGGGTCGTGGAACAATCGATCATATTGATAAATCGTTACTGGATATGCATGTGCTGCAGAAACCCAGTGAATCACGCCCTTCACTTTCCTGTCTTCAGGGTTTTTACCCAATGTATTCTCATCATACGTGCACCGCAATTCAATCGCATTGCCGTCTGCATCACGAATCACATCCCTACAACGAATCACATAGGCGTGGCGTAACCGCACTTCGGTTCCTGGAGACAGTCTAAAATATTTTTTAGGCGGATTGTCCATGAAATCGCTTCGTTCGATGAAAATTTCGCGCGAAAAAGGCATGATACGCGTGGTAGATTCTGGATCATTGGGATTAAACGCCACCGTTAAATCTTGAACTTGACCTTCAGGGTAATTTTCAATGACCACTTTAATGGGATCAAGCACACACAGTGCCCGCTTTGCAGTGGTATTTAATGCGTCACGCACACAGGCTTCAAGCAGCGACATGTCAATCACTGAATCGCTTCTGGAAATGCCTATCATTTCACAAAATTGTCGGATAGCCTCAGGCGGATAGCCTCGTTTACGCATGCCAGACAACGTCGGCATACGCGGATCATCCCACCCGTCCACCACGTTTTGTTCCACCAATTCACGAAGCTTGCGTTTACTGGTTAACGTGTGTGACAAATTCAACCGCGCAAATTCCGTTTGTATGGGGCGTGCGGGTACGGGCAAGTGTTCAATCAGCCACGCATACAAAGGGCGATGATCTTGGAACTCTAACGTGCACAATGAGTGCGTGATTTTTTCCAGCGCATCAGACAATGGGTGCGCGTAATCATACATGGGATAAATGCACCAATCGGTGCCTGTGCGTTGATGAGCCACATGGCGAATCCGATATAAAACGGGATCGCGCATATTGATATTGCCTGATTGCATATCAATCCGAGCACGCAACACATGTGTGCCATCCGTAAATTCACCCGCTTTCATGCGTGCAAATAAATCTATGCTTTCATCAGCAGTCCTGTTTCGATAAGGACTTTCACGCCCAGGCTCTTGTAAAGTACCTCGGTATGCGCGAATCTCATCCATGCTCAAACTGTCTACGTATGCTAGATTCTTTTGAATCAACAGCACTGCAAAATCATACAATGCTTGATAATAATCAGACGAGTGGGTCATGGCGCACCAAGAGAATCCAAGCCAGTGCACATCTTCGATGATGGCTTGCACGTATTCATCATCTTCTTTAATGGGATTGGTGTCATCAAACCGTAAATAGCAGTCCCCTGAAAATTCCTTCGCAAGGCCGAAATTCAAGCAAATGGATTTTGCGTGTCCGATATGCAAATAACCATTGGGTTCTGGAGGGAAACGGGTCACAACGCGAGTGTGACGCCCCGAAGCGAGATCATCCGTGATCAATTGCCGAATAAAATGTGCTCTTTTTTCACTGATGTCATTCATATTATGTTCCATAAAATTATCCGAGATCATCCAACAGAAAGGGCAACCCGGTTGTGCCTTTCATTACACCAAACTCACTGGGATATGTCACTGCCACCAAATACAACCCATACGGTGGTGCCGTTTCGGCGCCTAGTTTTCGATCTTTTGAGAGCAATACATCGTGCACCCAGCCCAAGGGTTTACGGCCTGAACCCACTGCCATCAGAACGCCAGCAATATTTCGAACCATGTGGTGTAAAAACGCATTGGCAACAATATCTATGATAACCAAATCACCCCGACGTGTCACTTGCAAATAGTGAACACTCCGCATCGGCGTTTTAGATTGGCACTCCACCGATCGAAAAGATGTAAAGTCATGCTCGCCCACCAAAAATTGCGCTTCGTCTTGCATCACACGGTGGTCTAGTTGGCGATATTGCCATGTGACGTTGCTCCGCAGCATGGCGGGCCGAATCGGCGTATTATAAATGACGTAGCGATATCGCCGACTGAGGGCTGAGTATCGCGCATGAAAATCGTCTGGCATCTGCCGACCCCATTTCACACAGACATCTTTCGGTAAAAAGGAGTTGGCGCCATGAATCCATGCACGCATCAAACGCTCGTTTACAGAATCAAAATGAACGATTTGACTTATCGCATGAACGCCCGTGTCTGTTCTACCCGCACATACAACGCTGATTGATTCTGAAGCGACCTGACTCAGCGCATACTCCAACGCTTGCTGCACCGTTCGTAGACCGGATTGGGCTTGCCAGCCATGGTATTGGCTGCCATCGTATTCGACCATCAAGGCAATTCGCATGCAAATTTCCTGATTAAAAGGGCCAATGTATAACAGCAGCGCCCATTTGTCTAGGCGCACCGCTTAGATGAAAAGATAACGACAAATAAATACAGTGGCAATGACGCCGGCCAAATCTGCCAATAGACCTGCAGGAATAGCGTGTCGGGTGCGTTTGATACTCACAGCACCAAAGTATACGGCAATCACATAAAACGTGGTTTCCGTGCTGCCCATCATGGTGGCCGCTGTCTTTGCA
>CAMAYA010000037.1 GCA_945862275.1 Legionella genomosp. 1
GCGTTCACACTGGATCCGGAAAAATATTTTGACCGCATGAGGATTTAACACGAGCATAAATGGGTTCACCCAGAATCCCTGTAAATGCATCCTGCCAATTGACTGTCTCATGATCAAATGCTAGGGTTGCGCCTAGCTTTTTAATAAAAATAATCAAGAAGGAGATCTACGTGAAAATAGCCAGTTTATTTACAGTCAGTGCGTTAGCTACGGCAATGGCAACCTCCGGCGCGATGGCAGCGAGTGACAATGCTGTGTCGCCTGAACAAAAAAAACAATTTGAACAAATCATCCATGATTATTTGGTTAACAGCCCTGAAGTGTTGATTGAAGCGTCTCAAGCATTGCAGCAAAAGCAACAACTTACCCAACAAAAAGAAGCAAAATCGGCCATTTCAGAAAACGTGGTTCAATTGTTGAATGGACAATTAGCGGTTGCAGGAAACCCAAAAGGGGATGTGACGGTTATTGAATTTTATGATCAACAATGCATCCATTGCAAAAAAATGAACCCTATTATGGTTGAACTGGTTAAAAAGAATCCGAATGTGCGGGTGGTATTCAAAGAGTTCCCCATTTTTGGCAAGTCATCTGAAATTGCATCAAGAGCCGCATTGGCTGCTGCTATGCAAGGCAAATACCTTCCCATGCAAGAAGCGCTTCTGAAACAAGATAAACGTTTGGACAAACAATTGATATTGGACACCGCGAAATCACTTGGCTTGGACATGGCTAAATTGCAACTCGACATGGACAGCAAACAAGTGACGGCTGAATTAGATGCAAACCGTGCATTGGCTGAAAAAATGCATTTGATGGGAACACCTGCCATGGTTGTCTTGTCAACGCCTGCAGGTCAATTTAAACCAGGCAGTGAAACTGGATTTATTCCAGGTGGTGCTACGGCAGAAGCCCTTCAATCATTGGTTAATAAAGCCGCAGGAAAGTAAGGTTACTACAGATGTCTAAACCGAACACGTTTCAAGAAATTATCTTAACGTTGCAGCAGTTTTGGGGAGCCCACGGATGCGTGCTTCTGCAACCGTTAGATCTAGAAGTGGGGGCGGGCACGTTTCATCCCGCCACCTTTTTAAGAGCCATTGGTCCTGAGCCGTGGTCGGCTGCATATGTGCAACCATGCCGACGACCCACGGATGGCCGCTATGGTGAAAACCCAAACCGACTGCAACATTACTATCAATTCCAAGTAATATTAAAGCCATCTCCATTGGATATTCAACAACAATACCTGGATTCTTTGCATGCATTGGGTATTGATCCACTGCTAGATGACATCCGATTCGTTGAAGACAACTGGGAATCACCTACCTTAGGCGCCTGGGGATTGGGTTGGGAAGTGTGGCAAAACGGCATGGAAGTGTCTCAGTTCACCTATTTCCAACAGGTCGGTGGATTGGCGTGCAAGCCAGTCACCGGTGAGCTCACCTATGGGCTTGAGCGTCTAGCCATGTCTATTCTGGGCGTAGACAGCATATTTGATATTCCCTGGAGCAACACACCCTTAGGGATAGTGACCTACGGGGATGTGTTTTTACAGAATGAAGTAGAAATGTCGGCGTATCATTTTGAGCATGCTGATGTGGATACTTTGTTTAAGCAATTTGATTACTATGAGATTGAGTCACAAAAATTGGTGGCACTGCAGTTGCCATTACCAGCCTATGAAATGGTGATGAAAGCGTCTCATGCATTTAACGTGCTGGATGCCCGGCACGCTATTTCCGTTACAGAGCGCCAGCGCTACATTTTACGCATTCGGCAATTGTCTAGAGCCGTGGCAGAAACCTATTATCAGGCGCGCGAAGCGCTTGGATTTCCGATGTTACGGGTATCTCATGATGAATGATGTATTATTTGAATTAGGCTTAGAAGAGCTGCCTTCAGGTGCGGTTCTGCCGTTGGCCAACGCATTGGCCGACAACTGTGTTGCGGCATTATTAAAGGCCAATCTAACGCATGGTGAAGTCATGCGTTTTGCAACCCCTAGACGGCTTGCGGTTTTAATTCAAGATGTCCAAGTGGAGCAAGCCACGCAATCAGTGGTACGCCGAGGCCCGGTTGCGTCTTTGCCACGTGATGCACAAGCCGTAACCGGTTTTGCTAAATCATGTGGTGTAAGTGTCGATCAGTTGGCCACCGCCTCCACCGAAAAAGGGGATTGGTGGGTGTATGAATCCATCAAACCAGGCGCCCATCTACGTGATCTGTTGCCGGCCATGATTAACCAAGCCGTGGCCACGCTGCCCATAGCGAAGCCCATGCGTTGGGGATCTGGAGATACACAATTTGTTCGTCCTGTTCATTGGGCGGTGTTGCTCTTAGGAACAGAGGTGGTGCCAGCTGATGTATTGGGTGTGAACACGGGCCGCCATAGCGTGGGACATCGTTACCATCATCCTGAACCCATCATGATACAAAATCCTCGTTCATACGCATCTCTTTTGAAGGATGCATGTGTCATTGCCGATTTTGATGAGCGTCGACAGGCGATTGTCGAGCAAGTGCGACAATTGGCGGTAAAAAGAGACAGTATTGCGGTCATGCCGAATGATTTAATTGATGAGGTCGCCTCAATTGTAGAGTGGCCTAATGCATTGCTCGCTCAGTTTGAGCCCTCTTTTCTCGAAGTTCCTGCCGAAGCACTGATTGCAGCCATGCAGTCGCATCAAAAATGCTTTGCCTTGCGTGATCACCAGGGCCATCTATTGCCGCAGTTTATCACGGTTTCGAATATTGCCAGTAAGGACCCTCAGCACGTAATTTATGGCAATGAAAGTGTCATGCGTGCACGTTTGAGCGACGCCGCGTTTTTCTTTCAACTAGACAAAAAAAAACCGCTTTCAGATTATTATCCCGCAACTACTCAAGTTGTTTTCCAACAAAAATTAGGCAGCTTAGCAGACAAATCCAAGCGTTTGCAGCAACTTATGGCAGTGCTTGCCGATGCGCTAACCCTGGATGCCACAGAAGCGTCTCGTGCCGCTGAATTAAGCAAGTGTGATTTAATGACCGGAATGGTCGGTGAGTTTCCAGAATTGCAGGGGTTAATGGGTTATTATTATGCGAGGAACGACGGTGAAATAGAAGCCGTTGCAAAAGCCTTGGATGAACAATACATGCCGCGTTTTTCCGCAGACCAACTGCCGCCATCTCCATTAGGGCATGCATTGTCATTGGCAGATCGGCTTGATACCTTGGTCGGTGCGTTTGCGATAGGTCAAAAACCCACAGGGGACAAAGATCCCTTTAAGTTAAGACGGCACGCGCTCGCCATTGTGCGATTACTAGTCGCCACACCTTTACCATTAACGCTCTCCGATTTGATTGCGCAGGCACGTCAGATTTATGGATCAAATTTGCCTGATATTGATAAACGGCTCACAGAACTGCGTCCCTTCATATTGGATCGCCTGCAATCTTTTTACCAAGTCCAGGGCATTTCGGCCGACATCGTGCACGCAGCGCGCGCATGTCAAGACGAGTGGTTATTTGACCTAGATAAACGGATTCATGCTTTGTTAGCGTTTATCCATTTGCCGGAAGCCACTGTATTAACTGCAGCGTGTAAGCGGGTAAACAATATATTATTAAAAGCATCCGAATATGCTTTCGATCATCCCATTGAGCCAGAATTGCTCAATGAAGCGGCAGAGCTTGCGTTGTTTGAGCGTATCAAAGCGGTTGAAAATGCGGTTAGCTCCCCTGAGCATGCCAGCGACTATGGGTTTATCTTAGCCCAGTTAGCGGGTTTGCGCGATCCATTAGACTCCTTTTTTGAACACGTGATGGTGATGGTTGATAACCCTGCTTTACGTGATAATCGACTACGACTTTTAGCGAGACTCCAGACGCTCTTGCAAAGCGTTGCTGATATTTCACTGTTAGGAGCGACCACATCATTAAATTGATTATTTTAGACCGTGATGGTGTGATTAACTATGATTCACTGCATTACATCAAATCACCTGATGAGTATGTTTTAATACCGGGAAGTGCCGCCGCCATTGCACGGCTTACGGCAGCAGGTTATCGCGTAGCGGTGGCGACTAATCAATCCGGCATCGCTCGCAGGTTGTACGACGAAACGCAATTGGCGAGCATTCATGCCAAGATGAATTCAGCGGTAAATGCGGCAGGTGGTATGATTGACCGGGTAGAATATTGTCCCCATATGCCTGATTTAGGGTGTTTATGTCGCAAGCCGAAGCCTGGGTTGTTGCAGAGGATTGCAGAAGCCTATGATTGTTCATTAACCAACGTACCTTTTGTCGGCGATCGGGTGTCTGACATTCAAGCCGCGGAAGTCGCAGGCGCCATACCTATAATGGTATTGTCATCCATGACAGACCGCATTGGTTTAGCCGCTTATCCCCATGTACCCATGTTTCATTCATTGGCTGAGTATGTGGATGAATTGCTGAAATGACTGTCGAAAGCCCGGAGCTGTGTGTTATCGATGGAAAATTGGTGCTGCAAATACCAGGATTTTTACCACTCAGTGTTGATTTTAGCCGCCAAACGGTGCAAAAACGCCGAGACGCAGGCAAGAAACAAGGTTTGGTGCGCGCATGCAAACCCACCCAGGGAATGCGCATTATTGACGCGACGGCAGGCTGGGGCCGAGATGCAGCAGTTTTGGCCAGTTTTGGGGCGGTTGTGTTGATGCTCGAACGCCAGCCGATGATGGCTGCATTATTAGCAGATGGCTTGGCGCGACACTCGTCAAATGAGAACTTTAAATTGTCATTATTGTACACGGATGCCAAGCATTATCTGATGACTTTAGCAGAAGCTGATTATCCAGACGTCATCTATATCGATCCGATGCATCCAACCCGTCAAAAATCGGCATTGGTCAAAAAAGACATGCAAGCCTTGCAGCAACTGATTGGTTCGGATGATGATGTGAGTGCGCTGCTTCAATTGGCCATGAAACGCACAAGCAACCGCGTGGTGGTGAAATGGCCACAGCGTCTGCCTGCGCTATTGAATCCTGATCTCAGTGTACGAGGGAAGACTGTTCGCTTTGATATCTATTTTAAGCGGCTAGAACACACTTAAGTCATCTCTTGCCCTGCGCTCTTCATTTAACTCCTCGATGCGACGGCGTCTGTCAAGTTTTGTTATGAGGTTACTTGCGTTTGTATTGTCTTCATTTGGCGTATTACTGTTTAAATCAGAGTCTGCACCTGATTTATTCTTATCAATTCGCTTCCTGCTCATTGTGATTCGTCCTTTTAAGTATCCGTCCCAGGATAGAAAGTAACAGAAATATCAAAGGCATCATAGTGGAATTTTTTGAGCACGTGGTGTAGTAGGGGCGAGCGGTGCTCGCCCTTTTTCTGCTAGTTTTTGATTAAGGTCGTTTCGCCAGGTCCATTCACAATCAGCGTATACCCATTGGCTGTAATTTGTTTCGGTGTAATGTCGCCTGTGTTCAAATCCATGACAACAGTGCCGAGGTCAACTGGTTCCGCGGTGTTCGTTCCCATTTTAATCAGTGCTGGGCATTTTGAATCGATCGTGTGGCCAAAACAAGCCATTTTAACAGAGACCCAAGATACTTTATTGTCACTGTGTGCTTTGCTGGGGTAATGCGATTGAATCGTGCCTGCAACGAAAGCATTGGACTCTAGATCAGTGGTATTATGGGTAATAAGGAGAATAGGGCTTGCCATAACAGTTGTGGCTGTAAAATAAAATACTGCGGCAGTTGCTAGATTACGTAATCGGATCATCATTCTCTCCACTAGTAAATACAATCAATATTGTACAATGTGCATAGTGTACCTCAAAAAGACGTCGGTGGTAAAGCAGATCGAAAGCGTTGAAGTCCTGGTAAAAACACTTGAATTGTTTAATAATGCATCTTTTCTTAGCACAGCCTCTAACACACTATGAATAAACAAGATTTTAACTTTATACTTCCGCCGGAATTGATTGCCCAATACCCGCTCGCAAATCGTAGCGATTCCCGCCTCCTCACCTATCATCGTGCCACTGGACGTCATGAACACCATTCATTTAATGCGTTAGCCGATTTTCTTGAACCGGGCGATCTGCTCGTCATGAATGATAGCCGCGTGATCCCGGCTCGATTGTATGGTCGCAAAGCCAGTGGGGGCCACGTTGAACTATTGGTGGAGCGTGTGATGGGGGAGGGGGCCTTTCTTGCACACATCAAAGCGAGCAAGTCACCCAAGCCGGGTGGGGTTATTCATTTAGACAAAGGGTGGCGCATTAAAATTATTGGTCGGCAAGACGATTTGTATCAATGCTCGGTGGATGGAGATGTGGATTCTATGTTGCAAGCAATAGGTCATATCCCCTTGCCACCCTATATTACCCGTACCGATGAAATGTTAGATTTAGACCGCTACCAAACCGTTTATGCGAAACATCATGGTTCCGTTGCTGCGCCAACGGCAGGTTTGCATTTTGATGACACTGTTTTGGCACAATTAAAAGCGCGCAGTGTAGGGATAGCTTATTCTACTTTACATGTGGGAGCTGGCACGTTCCGTCCCGTGCGTTGTGATGCTATTCTCGATCACAAAATGCACCATGAGCGATTTACCGTGTCAGAAGCACTTTGCCAGGCAGTTCATGCAACGCGCGCTGCTGGCAAACGCGTGATTGCGGTGGGGACCACGTCATTGCGTAGTTTGGAAAGTGCGGCCTGTGATGGCGAATTGCGCGCATGCAGCGGAGATACAGATATATTCATAACGCCTGGTTACTCTTTTAAAGTATGTGATGGACTCATTACTAACTTCCATCTACCTGAATCAACATTACTGATGCTGGTCTCCGCTTTTATTGGCCACGAACAGGCGATGGCGCTATACCGAACTGCCATTGAACAGCGCTATCGATTTTTTAGTTATGGGGACGCGAGTTTACTATTATGATGATTCCAATATTGACAACCGATGGGGGGCGTTGCTTAACCGTGGCCAATTGGCAGGAGGTTGGGGTTCGCCTGGTCGCCGCACAACTCACATCGTTGCTAATGAAGCCGGGCTTTGACTTGCTAAACGAATTGCCTAATCTGACCGCATACATCAGTTGGATGGACGCATTTGTATTAAACGCATCCATGCCCAAAATAAATGAGTCCGGACGCTACACGCTGCGCTCAAGCTATGATGGGAGTCGCAGGCAGTATACGATGGATACACTGTTTAAATTGATTGGTCAACTGAAGCCACCCTTTGTGATTTTACCGCAAGGTGTCCATCAACAAAACCCAGCGGGTTGGTTATCATTGCCAAATAGCGTATTCCCTTTCTTTCCACCAATGGACTTGCCTAAGTCGCAGGGTGTGGGGCCTTATGGCGTTCACTTGTATTATGATGGAATATCTCCGTTTTCTTCGTTGTTAAAGCAAGTATCGGAGTACCACGAGTATACATGTTATGTTTCAGGTGAATTGAATGCAGCGCAGTTGCAAGCATTGGCGCATGCTGGCATACAATATTTAGAATCAGATCTCCCCACACGAGATGCAAGCCTTGGCATAGTATATCATCGTGATGGGGTTTATTCGCTGAAAGACAAGACACAGGCGCTTCAATTTGAACCGATCGATTCAAATTGTCTCTGCCCAACCTGTAGTCAACGGCTCACGAGAGCCTATTTGCACCATTTACTAGAGCATACCCCTTTGTTATGTCAGCGATTTTTGATTCAACATAATATATATTATTGCCAGACTTCATTTACGTCTGGATAAAATACCGATATCATGTGAACTCAAATAAGCCTAGGAGTGATACATGAGTTTTTTAGTCAGTGATGCAATGGCTGCAGCTGGTGCTGCGTTACCCGTAAAGGGCGATGGAACGTTTTCATTGGTGATGGTCGTCGGAATATTTGTATTGTTTTATTTCATGTTGATTCGTCCACAAAATAAGCGTGCAAAAGAACACCGCGAATTGATTGCTCAGTTAAAAAAAGGCGATGAAGTGATCACCTCAAGCGGGCTGCTGGCGAAAGTCGTGAGCATTGATGAACAATACATCAAAGTTAGCATTGCAACAGGTGTTGAAATCAGCATGCAACGCAGTGCAGTCAGCACCGTATTGCCCAAAGGTACCCTTAAATCACTGTAAGCGAGCCAGACGTACATGCAAAACAAATACCCATTATGGAAAAACTTAATGCTGGTCGGGATTGTGTTGATCGGATTGGTGTATGCTCTTCCTAATTTATACAGTGAAGACCCCGTCTTGCAAATTTCTTCGCAGTTGTCAGAAGTGCCGGAGAAACTGGAAGAGAATGTCCGTAAACTTCTCGATGCAGCTCACATAAAATACAGTGGTTTGACGGCCAGTGACGCATATGTGAACGTACGGTTTTCTTCAACCGATGCACAGTTACTGGCCCGTGACACCATCAAAAATGGGTTGGGTTCGCATTATACCGTGGCATTAAATCTTGCTCCATCAACGCCTAACTGGTTAAGGATGCTACGTGCTGAGCCGATGAAACAAGGGTTGGATTTGCGAGGCGGGGTGCATTTTCTTTTAGATGTGGATGTGGATAGCGTTGTTCACCGGCGATACGAAGGATTAACCAAGAACATTGGACAGGAATTACGTGAGTCGGGTATTCGTTATGCCGGTATACGTTATATTGCTGACAAAGGAATTGATGTGCGCTTTCGTACGGCGGACGCTCAAAATAACGCACTGGCTGATTTAGAGCAAAAAATTCCGAGTCTTGAATTTCATAAAGCAAACGAATCGCTTGCGGTTAGAGGGTCTTTGTCTGCAGCAGAATTAAATACGATTCGTCAAAACACCATTGAACAAACAATGAGTATTTTACGCAATCGTGTGAATGAGCTGGGCGTAGGCGAGGCGGTAGTTCAACAGCAAGGCGCCACTCGTGTTTCTGTTGATTTACCTGGGATTCAAGATGCCGCGCGCGCAAAACAAATATTGGGTGGCACGGCTACGTTGCAATTCCACCTGGTTGATTCGGACAATAATCCTGAGATTGCCAAGCAAACAGGTG
>CAMAYA010000038.1 GCA_945862275.1 Legionella genomosp. 1
TCGAAGATAAAGATCTGAAGGAAAATGATACAGATAACGTCGTCAAACGTGCTGAGCCTCCATCGCTGTCAGGTGATGCGCTTTAGTGACGCGTCAGCCGTGATGATGTACCGGCAGAAACCGCTAATCATGGGCGTATTGAATGCAACGCCCGACTCTTTTTCAGATGGCGGACGTTTTTTAAAACGCCAGGACGCCGCCATTCGTGTTGAGAGAATGATTGCAGAGGGCGCCGATATTATTGATGTCGGCGGAGAATCGTCAAGACCCGGAGCGACTGAGGTTTCGTGTGCCGAAGAATTGGCCCGTGTTCTCCCCGTGATAGAATGCATTCGCGCGATCAGTGATATCTGTATCTCGATAGATACGCAGAAAGCCGATGTGATGAAAGCCGCGGTACTGGCTGGCGCTTCCTTCATTAATGATATTCACGCATTGCAGGGTAGGGGCGCACTGTCTGTTGCCTCCCAATTGGATGTTCCAGTGTGCATCATGCACATGCAGGGTTTGCCTGGCTTCATGCAAGCGAATCCCCATTATGCAAATAGTATCATTGATGAGATCAACCATTTTTTTGAGCAACGTATTCAGGCCTGCGTAGATGCAGGGATTTCGCGTGAGCGGTTGATTTTAGATCCCGGTTTTGGTTTTGGTAAATCCGTTGAGCACAACCTGTCTCTTATGAACGGGATGGCGGCATTTCAACGGCATGGCTTGCCTTTATTGTTAGGCGTATCACGCAAAAGCACACTGGGTGCCATTACACATGCATCTGTGGGCGCGCGCGGTCCTGCGGGCATTGCATCGGCAGTCTTTGCAGCCCTTCAAGGGGTGCGAATCATAAGAACCCACGATGTGGGTGAAACAAATCAAGCCTTGCAAATGCTCGATGCAATTGTTAGTGCACACAAGGACACATGAATGACACAACATCAAGATTTTGGAACATCACGTAAATATTTTGGAACAGATGGGATCCGCGGACACGTCGGCTCACCACACATTCACCCGGAGTTTATGCTAAAACTGGGGTGGGCCCTGGGTCGAGTGCTGGCGAATGGGCACCGTAAAAAAGTACTGATTGGGAAAGACACCCGTGTATCCGGCTATATGTTGGAGTCGGCCCTAGAGGCGGGGTTATCGGCAGCGGGTGTTGACGTTCGATTGTTGGGCCCTATGCCTACGCCGGCGATTGCCTATTTGACACAAACGTTGCGTGCTACGGCAGGCATTGTCATCAGTGCCTCCCATAATTCATTTGAAGACAATGGGATTAAATTTTTTTCAGCCGATGGCAGCAAATTGCCCGATAGCGTCGAGTTGGAAATTGAAGCCGAGATCGATAAAGAATTTAAAATCGTCTCCTCCGCTCATTTAGGCAAAGCCTCACGAATCAATGATGCGCCAGGCCGTTATATTGAGTTTTGTAAATCAACCATACCTTCCATGACCCGTTTATCGGGTTTAAAGATCGTGGTTGACTGCGCACACGGCGCAACATATCACATTGCTCCGAATGTGTTTATGGAGTTAGGTGCTGAGGTGATTGCTATCGGCGACAAGCCGGATGGGTTTAACATCAATCAAAACTGCGGTTCAACGGCACCCGAAATGCTTCAGAAAAAAGTCCTGGAAACCGGTGCTGATATTGGTGTTGGATTGGACGGGGATGGTGACAGGCTGATTTTAGTTGATAAGACGGGTCGATTTGTGAATGGTGATGAAATTATTTATATCATCGCAAAAGACCGCCATCAACGGGGTTTGTTGCATGGGGGCGTGGTGGGAACCCTCATGAGCAATTATGGTCTTGAAAAAGCATTGATGGCCATGAGCGTACCCTTCTTGCGCACACAGGTTGGCGATCGATATGTACTGGAAGCATTGAAGGCACACGATTGGAAGATCGGAGGCGAGTCATCTGGGCACATCGTCTGTCTGGATAAAACGACCACAGGCGATGGGATTGTTGCCGCTCTTCAAGTTCTGGCTATTATGGTCAAACAAGAAAAAACGCTTCAGGATTTGTCCGCAGGCATTGCTTTGTTGCCCCAGACATTGATTAACCTAAAAACAAAAAACGCAGCGATGCTGGTAACGGTCCCCCGCGTTATAGACGCTGTTAATGCGTTGAATGTCACATTAAAAGGCAATGGCCGTGTCTTATTGAGACCTTCTGGTACGGAACCGTTATTGCGAGTGATGGTTGAAGGGGACGACCCTTCCGTGGTTCAAAGGCATGCCAAGCAGCTCAGTGATGAAATTACCCACATTGAACAACAGATGAGTGTGGCTTAAAAAACAATTAAAAAGGCTTGCTTCTGCAAAGATGCATTGGTAGAATGTGAGCCTTAATTTGAGAACATCTATCTACCCCTTAATGACTTAAAAACGGGGTTTATTTATTGTCAGGAGCAAACAATGTCGCTATCCAGCGTGCAAAAAGCAGAAATCATCAATGAATTTAAGCGGGCCGATCAAGATACGGGTTCCCCTGAAGTTCAAGTGTCTTTGATGACCGGTCGTATTAAATATTTGACCGAACATTTTAAAGAACACAAAAAAGACTTTCATTCACGCCGTGGTTTGCAAGAATTGGTTAACAAGCGTCGTAAATTATTGAAATATTTAAAAAGAAATGATCAGTCACGTTATTCAACGTTGATTCAAAGTCTTGGGTTGAGAGACTCTTATTGATTCGCACATTTTTGATTATCAAAATCATCCTTGATGGCGCTGATTTGATAAATACCTGATCCAAAAAAAGGCGCAATTAAATGCGCCTTTTTTTATTCCCGATACTGAAGTTGGTATCCTTATCTAAATATGGGGTAATTTTCATGGCTAAAATCACCAAAACAATCCAGTTGGGCGAACAGACCTTAATACTTGAGACGGGCGAAATAGCAAGACAAGCAGACGGTGCAATTTTTGCCAGCATGAATGGCACGCAAGTTCTCGTGACCGTTGTGGGCCGAAAAGAAGGCGCTGAAAATAACAGCTTTTTCCCCTTGACTGTCGACTACCTGGAAAAAACATACGCGGCTGGTAAAATCCCCGGTGGTTTTAAAAAACGGGAAGGCGCGCCAAGTGAGCACGAAACATTAACCTCCCGCTTGATTGATAGGCCCTTGCGTCCTTTGTTTCCTGATAATTTTAATAATGAAGTGCAAATCATTGCAACGGTGATGTCCTTAAATCCAGACGTGTCAGCAGACATTGTTGCCATGATTGGTGCTTCAGCCGCGTTAGCTATTTCAGGCATTCCTTTTCAAGGCCCTATTGGCGGCGTTCGGGTTGGATATAAAGACGGCATTTATTTGTTAAATCCCGGTCCGAAAGAGTTGGTGGAGTCAGCCCTTGATTTAATCGTTGCAGGAACGGATGAAGCCATTTTGATGGTCGAGTCTGAAGCAAAAGAATTAAGCGAAGATGTCATGCTAGGTGCCATTTCGTTTGGGCATGAGATGATCAAAGGGATCACCAAGGTCATTAAAGAATTGGCCGCCGAAGTAGGCAAGCCTGTTTGGAATTGGTCAGCACCTGAAGTGGATGCAACCCTTGCAGCACGAATAGAAGCGCTAGCAACACCCGCCGTTACAGCCGCTTATTTGCTCAAAGATAAACAACAACGTTACCAACGTTTGGGCGAATGCCGTCAAGAACTGATGGACACGCTACTGGCTGAGTGTTGTGATCTGGATCGGAAGGCGGCTTCTAACCTCATGAGCGCGCTTGAAAAAAATATCGTGCGTAACCGTATTCTGGATGGCGAACCTCGCATTGACGGACGCGACCAAAAAACAGTACGTCCCATCGCTATTCGTACGGGCTTGCTCGATTGCGCACACGGTTCAGCACTGTTTACTCGCGGCGAAACACAGGCGATTGTAGCGGTAACCCTAGGCAATGATCGTGATGCACAATTGCTAGATAAATTGGATGGTGTCGTTAAAGACCGCTTTATGCTGCATTACAACTTCCCTCCATTTTCTGTAGGCGAAACAGGCCGGGTAGGCAGTCCTAAACGCCGTGAAATTGGCCACGGCAAACTGGCACGCCGTAGCATGATGGCGGTGTTACCGACCACCGAAGCATTCCCTTATGTGTTGCGCATTGTGTCAGAAATCACCGAATCCAATGGCTCAAGCTCAATGGCAACTGTGTGTGGAACCAGTTTGGCATTGATGGACGCAGGTGTACCTTTAAAATCACCCGTGGCAGGCGTTGCAATGGGGCTGATTAAAGAAGGCAATCGCTTCGCTGTATTGACCGACATTTTGGGTGATGAAGATCACTTAGGTGACATGGACTTTAAAGTAGCAGGCACCGACCAAGGTATTACGGCACTGCAAATGGACATTAAAATCACGGGCATTACCCACGACATCATGGAACAAGCGCTCGAACAAGCGCTGGCTGGCCGAACGCATATCTTAGGCGTGATGAACAATGCGTTGGCTGAACACCGTGGTGAATTATCACAACATGCACCTCGAATTGTCACCATGAATGTGCCTGAAGATAAAATTCGCACGATCATTGGCAAAGGTGGTGCTACCATCAAAGGGTTGATTGAAAGCACAGGCGTATCCATTGACGTCAACGATGCAGGCGTCGTGCAATTGTTTTCGCCTAACATGGATGCATTGGAAGATGCACAACGCCAAATCAAAGCATTGATTGCAGACGTTGAAGTAGGCCAAACCTACCGCGGCAAGGTCAGCAAAATCGTCGAGTTCGGCGCGTTTATTAACCTGCTACCGGGTAAAGATGGTTTGCTGCATATTTCACAAATTTGTGCCGAACGGTCGCAAAAAGTGGAAGACATCATTCAAGAAGGCCAGGAAATTGAAGTCTTCGTAGCCGGTGTTGACAAACAAGGCCGCGTGAAACTTGAGTGGAAAGACAAACCAGGTGCTGCAATAACAGCGTCTACAGAAGAGACCTCAGCAGAGTAAGTTGCTATTCTCCCCCTTCTCCCGTTACGGGAGAAGGGGCCCGCATATGTGAAATCAGATTGTACTTGTAGAGACATTCAAATTGATCCAGAAAAATTTAAAGAGCAGCTTCTAACAATCAATCATACGTTGGACATAGTGGCAGAACCGATGTTCTTCGATTTGAAGAGCATGAAAATAAATTCACTAATTGAGTTAAGCACCCCACATACAATCAACTGCTCCCACTAAGCCGCCATGATGTAATGTGATTTACATTTTTGGTGAGCACTCATCGAATTAAGTTCAAAAACTCCATGCGACTAGCAGGATTATCACGCATCTCCCCTAACATGACCGACGTGGTCATGACAGAGCTTTGTTTTTCTACGCCACGCATCATCATGCACATGTGCTGTGCTTCCATGACAACAGCGACACCACGTGCCTCGGTAATGTCAGCAATACATTGCGCTATCTCGGTGGTTAGGCGCTCTTGAATTTGCAAACGGCGTGCAAAAAAGTCCACCATTCGCGCGATTTTAGAAAGCCCAAGTACACGGCCGTTCGGCAGATAGCCGATATGGCATTTGCCTAAAAAGGGAAGCAGATGATGCTCGCACATCGAATACATCTCAATGCCTTTTACAATGACCATTTCATTCATGTCTGATTCAAACAGTGCGCCATTGATGATGTCGTCTAGGCTTTCATGATATCCTTTTGTCAGGTAGCGAAAAGCATTGGCAGCGCGCTCAGGCGTATCACGCAGGCCTTCCCGATGAATGTCCTCACCAATGCCGATTAATATTTGCTTAAATGATTCTTGCATTTGAGTAAACCTTTTAAAAAAGAGTGTGTTAGCCGGGTGGCCATGCCATTTGGCGCCCAGCCAGAATATGTAAGTGAATGTGCTGCACGGTTTGCCCTCCATCGGCATTCACATTAAAAACCAGCCGATAGCCCGCATCGTTGAAGCCTTCTGTTAAAGCCAGATTTTTTGCGGTCAAAACCATGCGGCCTAATAACGATTCATCCTGTGTATCTGTGTCGTTGATGGTGTCGATATGGCGTTTCGGTATCACAAGAATATGAGCAGGCGCTTGTGGATTGACGTCACGAAAGGCCAATATGTCGTCGTCTTCAAACACGGTAACCGCCGGAATATCGCCTTTGACTATTTTGCAAAACAAGCAATGCATGTGGGGTTCACGGGGTTATTCAATCGTATCTCTTATTATACGCGGATTTTTGCCTTTTAGCAGCAAATTAAGCATACTATCCTGACGTTAAAATAGCCTAGGGGTTTAAGCATGAGTTTGATGAATATTAAGAGTGGGCGTGATCTGCCCAATGAAATCAACGTGATCATTGAAATTCCAATGAATGGTGAGCCGGTTAAATACGAAGTGGATAAAGAATCAGGTGCTTTATTGGTAGATCGATTCATGACAACAGCCATGTTTTACCCTACCAACTACGGGTACGTTCCGCAAACGTTGTCAGAAGATGGGGATCCCGTAGACGTATTGGTTGTAACGCCTACACCCTTGATCAGTGGTTCTGTGGTTCGCTGCCGCGTGGTGGGCATGTTGAAAATGACGGATGAGGCGGGAGTGGATGCTAAATTGCTGGCAGTCCCCATTAGTAAACTGAGCAAAATGTATGAAAACGTGCATACATATGAAGACTTGCCACGGCCATTGTTGATGTCTTTAGAGCATTTTTTCCAACATTACAAAGATTTGGAAGAAGGCAAATGGGTGAAGGTAGAAGGCTGGGAAGGCGTCGACGCCGCTCACCATGAAATCTTGTCGGGTGTGGAACGGTATCAGGAAACAAAATAAGTAAAATGGGCGGGATATTTATTCCGCCCATTGGATTTAAAATAACAGTGGGTTAAGCGCGACGCATGCCCAGTGACATAAAGATATAGGTCCAGCCATTGACGATCAATTCAATCGCAATAAACATACCAATGATCCACAGTGCACTGTATGGCCATTGCATGAGAATCAACACCCCTAAAATAATGGCCGTGAGCCCGCCAAATAATAGCCAGCCCCATCCTGACGCGTGTCGGAGTACAATGGCCATGATAAGCCGCGTGATACCGATTATAATGAACATCCAGGCCAGTAGTGCTGTGACAACAGCCGATGCCAGTACCGGATCATAGATAACCATGGCCCCGCCTAAGATGTAAAGCACGGCGATGAGCGCATGCCCGACAATGCCCTTCCAATGATGACTTTTAAATACATCGGCAATTTGGGCGAGCCCTGCTATGATAAACAAAAAGCCTAAAAAGAACATGCTAACCAACGTTAACCCTACCGTCATGCCTAAACCAACAAATCCCAAGACAACCAGTAAGATGCCTAATCCCAACAACCAGCCCCAGTTTCGCTGTAAATCAACTGGCAGAGGTGCGATAGTACGATTTGACTTTGCCATATTAATATCCTTATTTTAAGTGTTCGGTCGATCCCTTTTAATTTTGGCACTATGGCTTGAAAAAAGATAGCTCGGTATTAATCCCGTTTAAAATGGTTGGCGGATGAAAGGGCTAAATCAATTATTTTTTTGGATTGCTCATCGCTGGTTTCAATTTGGCTGATTTCACGGGTCAATTTAAGCAGGAAATCAGGCGTCTCCTTGTCGGATTGATGCGTTGATGTGTACAGTTGGTTGGCATGAGCGAAAATATAGTGTAATAAATCATTACTAATAGTGACCTTATTTTCAACGATGCCTGCATTGCTATGGCTGTCACCAAATAAAAGCCAACCGGGTGAAACGTCTAGTTTCGCGGCCAATTCAGTTAATTTCGCCGGCTCAGGAATCACATGACCCCGCAAGTATTTACGGCAAATTTGCGGAGAGTAGCCGGTCATTTCAACGAGTTTATGAATATCAACGCCCGACGTTGAGCGCGATGAATGGTAGCCTTTTGCAATCATCGCATCGCGCAAGCGATGGGAAAATTCTTGGATTAAATCGATTTTTTCCATGGCTATATACTCAAGTTGTACTATTTATATTAATTATAACCATTCGTGCGTAAATCCGCAAATTTACGTACGAATGGAAACAATTTGTTTCTTGTCGAAATAATATATTGACATTTTTTGCCAGCAGGTTAGAATAGCGCTTGAAACACATGGAAACTGTTTCAAACAAGTCCAAACAATGGAAAGACCGGTAATCCATGGCATGCGTTACCGGTCTCTAACGCAGGAAACAGTGGCTATCAGCATAGCAGCCAACCTCGCAAAGCCCTTGGTCGGAATGAATCTCATATCATTCCGACCTTTCTATATTGCATTTGTCACCCACCTTAATATATACTAGACTTCATTATTTATTCAGATCGAATAATAGGCACGTAGCTCAGTGGTAGAGCACCACCTTGACATGGTGGTGGTCGGTGGTTCGATCCCACTCGTGCCTACCAAATTTAATTAACCCTGCATTATTAGCCCTGCATTGCAGGGTTTTTTTTTCGCCTGGCGGGTGAAAGGACAACAACATGCTCAACATTAAATTACCTGATGGAACAGTAAAACAGTTTGAGAACCCGTTGACTATCTATGACGTGGCCGCAAGCATTGGTGCTGGCCTGGCAAAAGCCGCTATGGCCGGCCGTGTCGATGGCCTGTTGGTTGATCTCAGTCATTTGCTTAACCATGATTGCGAGCTGGTTATCATCACCGAAAAAAATCCCGAGAGTTTGCAAATCATTCGCCATTCCACCGCGCATCTGTTAGCACAAGCCGTTAAATTATTGTTCCCTGAGGCACAAGTGACGATCGGCCCGGTTATTGAGGATGGCTTTTACTACGATTTCGCATTTGAACGCTCCTTTACGCCTGACGATCTTCAACGAATCGAAGAGACCATGTATGAACTGGCGCGTGCGGATCAGGTGATGACACGCCGTGAACTGCCGCGTGACGAAGCCATTGCCTACTTTACAAGCTTAAGCGAGACGTATAAAGCAAAAATCATTGCAGACATTCCCAGCGATCAACCCCTGTCTTTGTACCGACACGGGCAGTT
>CAMAYA010000039.1 GCA_945862275.1 Legionella genomosp. 1
GCTTCGGTGACAAACTCGCCGTTAAACCAAGCAGAAATCCATGATAAAAGGCTTCGGGTTCACGAGCCATATCATGGTGACTGGCCATAGCCATCAGGATATCAGACAGTTGCTTTTCAAACAGATCAACACGACCGTCCAGCAAATCATTTAACAACTCATCATAACGAATCAAATGTTGGCTCTCACCTAACCAAGAACGCACAAGCCCTCGATACAAGGCTAAAATTTCCTGATTAGGAATCGTCAACTCACAGACGGGCTCTTCTGTGTTTTTTTCTCGTGAAATCAGTTTGAGATACCCCGCCATAAACAACAAGCTCCAAACATTTGTTGGACTGCTTTTTAAATCAACAAAAACGATGGTTTCATTAATCGATACACGAATGGCTTGACCTGCCAGTAATTGTTTCAAATCGCTTTTAAATGCCACGCCTGATGCCGCCAACAACTCACGAATCAACTCGTTCCCACTGGTATTAACCCAATACAAACCAAACGCCCCTTTATTATGAATACAATTAACAATAGACCATGGATTGTACAGTGTCACGGGACCAATTTGATAACCATTGTACCAATTTTTTACATCATCCAACGACACAGGTAATTCAGCCTTTTCAAATAGATGCCTCACCTCTATGTCAGTAAAACCAAAATAATCAGCATATTGTGGCCTTAGCAATGAATACACCCCAATATTATTCAATCCTGAAAATATACTCTCTTTCGCTACGCGTAAAATACCAGTGATGAGTGCACGATTGAGATAAGGGTTCGTTTTTAAGGCTTCTCCCAACACACTGCGCATGAGGTTGACCATTGGTTCATAATAATGATGTACATAAGCGGCATGAATAGGCGAATCATACTCATCAATCAACAGCCATGGCCGTTCACCGTGATGTAAAAAAAGGTAGTGGGTAAGATTTTTTAGAGCACATTTAATTTCATCTTCAGTTGCTTTTTTACCTAAAATGGCATTGAACGTATCCTTTTGAAAACCCGACAGTTTTCCACCATCTAATAAATAAAAATACTCATTATACAAATCAGCCATCAAGCCACAGAAACGTGCATAGGCTTGTTCATAGGTGTGATCGCTCATGCCTTTTAACGTAATAAAAATAACAGGATATTTTCCTTGATGCACCGTATACGCCGCACCGGCTTGTGTTATTTTTAATCCTTCAAACAAATGAGTTGTGTCCCGTCCATATACATTCGCCGCTAGATAATGGTGAAGCATGGACAAATTTAGCGTTTTACCAAAACGACGTGGCCGGGTAATTAGAAGAACTTCATTCACATCATCCAATATATCTTGAATTAATAAGCTCTTATCAACAAAATAAAGTCCATTTTCAATAATTTTGCCAAAATTATCATAACCTATGGGAAGAATGAGTTTTGTATGTGTATGAGTCGTCATGATACTTACTCAACTAAAACAATAACGCAAAGTATACCATAACCAAATCACAAGCAATATCGGTGCACAGTCAATCACTTACATTACAACCCCTAATCTTTTAACCACACCACATACACGCGCCTCCAACGCCAAATCATTTCGCAGCTCTTGAGCAAAAGCATACACCGCATAAGAGATCCCGCCGTAATGCTGTAGACCGAACATCTCCGCCAACTCCTGCAATTGACCTATGTCGAGTTACAACATCCCTGATCCATCATGAATGCTAGCTCAAAACAACAGCCGCTGCCGGATGACTTAAATCCTCAAATCGACCCGCCTCAACAACTCGCCCCTGCTCCATTCTGTAAACCCAGTCGCAATTGGCCACCGTAGACAACCGATGGGCCACAATCAATACGGTCTTATCACCCTGCAGCGCATTAATCGCCTCCATCACGCCCTTTTCAGTCGCCGTATCCAGCGCACTGGTGGCCTCATCGAGCACCAGAACGGCCGGGTCGTGATAAAGCGCGCGCGCAATGCCAATTCGTTGGCGCTGGCCACCTGACAGGCGTACACCGCGCTCGCCAACCAATGTATCCATCCCTTGCGAGAGACTTGAAACAAAGCCATCCAATTGAGCGGCTTTAAGCGCGCGTGCCACGGCCAGATCGTCAATCAAGTCATCTGAAAGCCCAAACGCCACATTGCGACGCAAACTATCATCGGTTAAAAAAATGGATTGAGGGACATATCCAATTTGATCCTGCCAACCGCGCAAATTCGTTTGAACATCAATACCATCCACCATCACATGGCCATTTTCTGGCGTCAGCAAGCCTAAAATCACGTCCACCAACGTGCTTTTTCCAGCTCCACTGGTGCCGATAAATCCAACTGACGTGCCACGTGCAATCGTCATGGTCACCTCATTTAAAGCCAAAGACTCCGCATTTTTATATTGATACGCCACCCGTTTAAGCTGTATTTCGTAATGAAACGGCAACAAAGCGCACCGCTCCGGGAGGGCGGTACTATCCAACAATTGAATTTCATCATGCAAGGTATTGATAACAGGCAAGCCATACCGTAGATTTTAAAGCGCTCCTAAAATGCGATTGGCAGAGGGGGCTACCCGAAACGCGGCGGCCGCAAAAAGCCCAAGAATGGGCAGCAATGCATTGAGCTGAGTCCCCTGCCCCAGCATCACAAAAACCAACATGGCCAAGCCACCCACCGCCAATAATTCAATCCACAAACGCGGAAGGTCCGTTATCGTTTTTTGTCTTCGGCTGACTTCAGCACTGCCTTGGCTATGCAGATGATATGCCGTCAAAAAATCAAGCTCACGCCCCAGCAGCTTCACATCCTTTGCCCCACCCAGCCCCTGCTGTAAATGCTGAATGCGCATGCCTTCATGGTGTTGGCGCGAAAGACCTAACGACAACAAATAGGCTCGAATGCTCCGTTGAAAAATCCAACCGGCCAACCCCAACACGCTCACAACAATGATTGCACCAACCGGTTCCACAACCAACAACAGTACAACAATTCCAACAAGAACACATCCCTCCGTCAGCAAGGTCATTGCTGACTGAAGTGCTGTATTAATAAAAACATTGACTTCGTTGGTTACATTCAAAATGAGCTGTGCTGAATTACGCTGCAGATGAAAACTCCAGGGTTGGTGCAAATAGCCACTGAATAATCGAGACGACAATGCCGCTTGCAAATGAAACGTGAATTTATTTTGCTTCCAGAGCATAAAGACTAAGAACGACGTCTTTAAAACATATAAACCCAATAGAGCGAACATTCCCCCCATCACCATTTGGATTTGAGTTGGCTCACCCACCATGTGAAGAAAGGGCTTAAGGACGGCATGGCGTTCAACTAAATCAGGCTGGGTCATCAATGCCAACACCGGTATAATTAAACCAATACCCAATGTTTCAAAGGCCATGCCAACCAACATCAGCATCAACAACACCGGCAACTGCCGCCGCTCCTGAGATACCAGGATTTGACGGAATTTTTTATAAAGGGACATCGACATCTCTAGGTTATTTCATGGATTCACACCGCATCGCGGCAAAGATAAGCGTCAACGGTGGCACGCAAGGCATCATCCACCTTCGCCACCGGCTGCCAATTGAGCAATTCACGTGCTTTGCCAATATCTACCTGCAACGACCCACACAACCGCTCAGCATACACACGCTTGCCCGCGAGTGCCGCCATTCGATGTAAAGCCCAAACAGGAATAGGCACCAGCACCATTTTTTTATCCAGCAAGCGCCTGAGTTTTCTCAGCAAGACCGTGGTCGATAAATCGTCGCCATCGCTCACCAAAAATACCTGATTGGCAGCACCCGGGTGCTCGATACAGGTGATGACAAAATCGACTAAATTATCAATCGATACAAAGCTCCGTTGATTATGCACCATGCCTAAGGGGAGCGGGATCCCCTTTTGCAACCATTCCATCATGGTTTTAAAATTACCCTTCACACCCGGACCATACACCAGCACCGGGCGAATGATCACAACCTCCATGCCGGTTTCCTCAGCCAAAGCCAACAAACCCTGCTCTGCTTCATATTTCGAGATGGAATAAGGGCACTGCGGTAGCGCCTCATCATCGGCATTAAACGGTTTACCATTTGGCGTTAACTCACCGTTGACCTTAATGGAACTGAAATAAATAAAGCGTTTTACACCTTGATGTGCCGATTGCTGTGCTAAATTTAACGTGCCCATGACATTGGTTTCACGATAGGCCGCTAGGGGATCGTCTGCATGCTCTTCCATCACGTGAACGCGTGCTGCTGCGTGAATCACAACATCACAATGCTCAAGCACTACCTGCCAATTCGTATTTGCAGAAATGTCATCAATGGACGTTAATGTAACCCGCTGACAAAAATCACGTGAAGGCTTTTTTCTAATCGCCAGTCGCAACTGAGCATCCGTACGCGCTACTAAATCATCTATTAATTTTTGTCCAACAAACCCTGTCGCACCGGTCAATAATATATTCATCATCATCCATTGATAAGCGTTTAAAATCCTTATAGCAAAGACAATATATCATTGGCCATTGCCCGCATGATATGGTCTCGAGCATATTTTCTGACAAAAAGATTGCGCTGCTGTGCTTCTAAGCGAAGCGTTTGAAATGCCGTTTCAGCAGCGACGCCATTGCAAGGAGGAAAGACCGCTGCATTCGGTATTTCAGTATTAATAAATTCAGCAGGATAGCCTGCAACGCCCGCCAAAATAGGCTTGCCTGTTGCAGCATATTCAAAAATTTTTGAGGGCAACACCTTGTGAAACGCATCGTAATCATTTAGGTGAAGAAATAGCACATCGGCTTGCTGGTAAGCTTTAATTAATTGCTCACGGCATACAGGAGGAAGCAATTCTACATTGTGACACTGAGCGGCCCGCAGTGCATCTTCTAACTGTTTTTTTCGGCCCCCGTCACCCATCAGGATAAACCGCGCCCGTCCCTCCAATCGCTTGGCTAATTCAGGGATAATCCAATGCAAGCCCTGGCCTTCCCCCATGTTTCCTGCATAAAGGATGGTGATGCCATTCGCCGATACCGCGCGATGTGTCTGCATCTGTGGCATCATAAACTCGGCATCAATCCCATTTGTAAAAAACCGTAATTGAGCCCGAGGATAGCGTGTTTGAATCTCCTCTTGAAATCCGTTTGAAACCAGATTGATGCGTTGAGCCTGGGTAAAGGCCCATTTTTCCAAACATGAGAATATCGGTTTGACACAAACCGCCGCCGCAGACGGCAGTACATCTTTGAGGGTATCCACAAACATATCTCGTATATCAAGATACAGCACCGCTCTTTTTCTTCGAGCAATCCATGCGCCCAACGCTGCAGTCATTAAACGCGAAGACGTTGCAAAGACCAAATCATAATGCTTGTTCTTCGCAAACCGATGAACCTCCTTCGCAAAATGAGCAAACGCTTTTGCTTGGTCTATCATCCCACTGCAATGAGGCGGCAGCGCAATGCGGCGAATACTCACCCGCGGTTGTTGTTCCACCTCTGGCGCGCTGGCATTAAACGAAGCATAGCGATTAGGCAATGTTGTTAATACCTCTATTTCAATACTTGGATCGGCTACCCGTTTTAGCAGCTCAACCAAAGCGGTGCAACGAAAAGATCCTGCACATAAATCAGGGGCATAATAAAACGATAAAATTAAAATTTTCAAATCAAATAGACCAATTAATGTGAGTAGCTAAATTATTCTCTTCAATGGATACCACCAAGCATCTATTTTCCACAGACAAACCGAAAGCAGGATACCAATGAGAAGGCTCTATGCGTATAGTAAGCGCCCCGTCAAATTGAAATACGATATGTTGCCCTTCTGGCAAACAACAAACAACCCGATCGTTTTGACTATCCACAACACGAATATCAGGATGAAGATAAAACCGTGCCTCAGCATCAGACCAACGACCCGTCATCTCATCATATGCGATCATGCTCTTTTCTGAAAACACCCATTTTCGATGATGAGTCACGCGACCCGGCAAACGCAAATAACCATCGTGTGCGCAACCAATGAAATCGCTACCCACTGATAAATCCCGTGGATATGCCCGCCGAGCGACTCGGAATCCGGCCCACACATCAGACGAGTTTGCACCATCAATACACACTGTATTGTGTGCTGTTGTACTGCGCTGAAACTGTCTCAGCTCACCCTCACCATATTGTGAGGTGCCTGAGTTCACTATCACGCGCTGCCCATAAAGGCTCAGCTCAAAACTCAATGTATCCGCATGCGCATGACCGGGTTGATAATCTGGACCAACGTTTGCAACATCTAAAATAGCCTTTCCATTATCTTTTAAATTAACAGCACAATACCCGCTGGCGTTCAAAAGACTCAACGATGTCAATTCATTGCTCTCTTTTAATAAATAGACGCCTAATTGTTCTGCATAAAGCAATAGATCTGCGAGCCTTGGGGCAATCCCAAATGCTGCATCATTAAAAAATGAAATATCGCCATCGGGATGCGTCATGCAGGAAAGCCAGCGCAAACCACGCTCAATCACCGCCTGCCATTGCGCTTTTCTAGACAATAATAGAGGCTGATGGGATTGTTCCGCCAGATGAACCAAGTCACACATATCCCACAATAAGATGGCATGGTACATGGGAGACCGCTCAAAATGGCCCCCATCGGCAAAAAACTGCTCGTTGATTTCATGGTCAAGAATTTTGAGCCCTTTCTTTAACCATCGTTCAGCAGGCTGACTTGATAAATAAGCCCCGACAAAGACCAGTGCCTTGCCATTGGCAAAAATATGATTCCCAAGAATATGGTGTTCAATTTGTTGCGTTAATGCATCTGCTTGTATTGCAAGGCTAGCCAGCCATTGCGGCTCAACTTTTTGTGTAGAAAACCATTTGACCCAGTTCACTAACCGTAAAGACAAAGGATATGGCTCCCAGCCATTCCCTGTATAAGCTGGATTATTGTCTAACCAGATCGCAATATAACGATTCAGCAGATCACGCCTTGCGTCAGCATTCACACACATTAAATCATCAAAATAATGTATGTTATATAGCCATAATTTGGAGTGATGCGTTGAATTCCAAATGGTTACATCATCTAGCCGACCTGTTTCGCCATGAAATAAAAATGTGCCCGTATCAGAGAGGCATCCCTTCTCCCGCCAGCAGGAGAAGGTGGCGCACAGCAACGGATGAGGGAAGCCGCCTCCCGCAGCCACCCTACGGATACCTCTTCCTGCGGATGAGAGATGGGAGCGGCTGATTTGTTTACTGATGTAATACAGACGAAAAAAAATCTGTTTCAATTTTAAATGCTGGGTCGTATGAATAAACCGCGCCAACTGCTCCCATTTCATGCTTTATTCCAAAGCCATTGTGCAGCAATTAGAGCAGGACATTGAGCAATGAATGTGTTTTCATTGACAAGATCATGTAGTGTTTTCTGCACGATTATCCTTCATTCCTGCTGGTATCTTTAAGCATGGCCATAACGGCAGCTTCTAGAGAAGCCAAGTGTATATCCACTATTTTCAGCACGGTATATGGATCAATTTCTCCCAAGTAATCATGCACGAGAATATTTCTGAACCCACTAATGTTTTTCCATGGTACCGACGCATATTGACTCATTTTTTCTTCGGGCAAATGTCTCGTTGCTTCTGACAACGTTTGCAAGTTACGCAGCGTCGCATCATAAAGCACACTATCTTTAGTAATGTCCCCGCGCGCCCTAATATGATTAATTTTTACGATGCAATCCAATATATGATTCGCAAATAATTTCCAATCTTTTTTCATATATTTTTTGCTTCTTTCAGTATGGCCTCACGCAAGTGACGATTCAGCTCATGCTCTGGAACGAGATCTACCTTTCTCCCAGTTAGTTCCATCAGTTTTTCGCTTAATGGTAACCGCTGAGTAAACAGATCATATCCTTGAGGAAAATCGACCAGAAAATCAATATCGCTATTTATTCGCTCTTCACCTCTTGCAACAGAACCAAAAACACGTATACGTCGCGCACCGTATTGAGTGGCTAATAAAGCAATCTCCTTTTTTTTAGCATGAAGCACGTCCAGTAACATGAATTTTATTCCGCGTCTGCAAATATAAATCAGTTTAGCTGTTACCAGATCGCAAATCAATCGCTTATAAAACTTGCTCTATTGTTGACAATATCATGCCTGTTGCCGAATCAACTGGGCCACTTGTATGCTGACACGCGCCACCTCAAAAATTTCCTCAATCGCAATAGGCGAATCCCCTCCCTTCTCAATAGCCAGCAAGAAGGCCTTAACACAGGCGGCCTGGCCCTTGTCTTGCCGCCACAGATTCATTTTACGAAACCCAGGCCAGCCAAATCCCTTGAGTTTGCGGAAATTATCCAGCTGTAACACACGGCGCGCGGCAAACACTTCAATCCGCTCTTTCGGGAATCCAGTCGCCCCATTGGCTAAATAATGAATCGTGCCAAATGATCCATCAGCAAATCCTAACGTAATCGCTACTTTGTCTTCAGTTATGCATCCCGTGCGTGTATCGCCCATGCACCGCGCTTGTACAGAAATGATTTCAGTGCCCACAAGGTATCGCATCAGATCAATAAAGTGGCACGCCTCACCAATGATTCGCCCCCCTCCCACAGCACGGTCTTGTGTCCAATGATCAGCAGGCAAATGCCCCGCGTTTACTGTCATAATAAACGATTTAGGCTCCTTCACCGTTTTTAATAATCCATGCATTTTTTGAACGTGCGGCGCAAACCGTCGATTAAATCCCACCGTAAGATGGCTTTTTTTACCAGACAACATCGCCGTATGATAAGCCGCCTCAACCGCTGCAAGCCCTTCTAAATCAATGGCCAATGGCTTTTCAACAAAAATATGTTTGCCCACCGCTAACGCTTTTGTCACAAAATGCGCATGTGAATCATGGCGCGTCGCAATCACTAGCGTATTGATACTGTTATCCATCAACATCGCATCAATATCCACCGAGGCCTTC
>CAMAYA010000040.1 GCA_945862275.1 Legionella genomosp. 1
GTAGAATCAATAGCTATGGCATGCACTCCGTCCTCAGGTGACCCTGTTTTTTTATATTTTGGAACCTTGATTCCCAGCTTGCCAAGTCGCTTGCTCAAACAACTAAAATCAGCGCAGACAAGCGGTATATTCATGATCCGAAACAAGGAGTTGATAAAGCCTTCTGTTTGGCGAAGGGGTAAACGATATACTTGTCGTATTTCATGACAGGTGGTGATGGCAAAGTCGCCGAAACGTTTTGGCGCGCCCGTTCCATCATAAACCCTATCCTTCTCATACCATAATGATATAGCCTCTTCCGATAAGCAAACATCAATCTCGCCGCGACGACGCAATGCATCGCTGTATTCAGACCAATTGCTCAACTTGTATTTTTTTTCGGAACATTCCATTCTTTTTTTTCGGCGTATTTATTGGGCATTATGGTGTCGCAAAATAAGGGGGGTAGGCATGCCGCTAAGAGTACCACGGTTCTTAACCCAGCACCCCGATCTGTTCATTTTGTGAGTTAGGAAACAAAGCCAACATGGAGGACAGCTATTTTGAATGCTGCATAATTGAATAAAAATCACTCTATTTATTGCTTTTCCTTCACTCCATGTCCGCCGAACTCAACAAAATAGAACCATCTGGCGCATGCCCTCCCGCCAAATATTTTCGACGAGCAACATGCTCAATAGCCTGCCTATTGATTTGGAATATTTTTAATGGGTCATGTCCAACCCCCTCAAAATAATCATTCAATGCGTCGTGAGTAATAGCACAAGTGATCGGACGGTCCCCTTCGCGCCCTGTAAATATCACCCTGTTCTGAGCAGAATCAAACCGCTCATTCGGTTCAGGGAAAATAAAATTGCGCAAATCAACCATCCCCAAGACGGTAAGGATGCGCATGATGGTAGAGAGTTGAATATCTTTCTCTCCACGCTCAAATCGTGAAACGCTAGGTGTGCTGACGCCCGCTATCGTGGCTAATCGCGCCTGGGTTAGCCCTTGCGTTTTTCGTCTTTGCCTTGCTTCCTCAACAGTCGCGAGCCAGTTAATGCAAAACTGCCGTTCCATCTCTTCTCCATCATTTCAATGAGTTTTTTTCGTAATAAGGGCGTGCCAATGGGTGATTTTTCAACGGCAGCCATTGCGTGTGGTAATTGTTTTCCTAGCGATTCAGTGGCTTCAACCACCGCGCCGCCCTTCACACCAAACCCAAGGCCCATTCGAATCAGATGTTTAGCATCCAATTGACCAATGGCCATATTGCGAATATTGCACACGTTGAGTGCAATGGATTGATATTCCCGATAAATAGACGAGGCTACCAGATCATATAATGGGGTAAGTCGCAGTCCTTCTCGTGTATGAAACATCGCGAAATTTTTAAAATGCGCATCGGTATTGCCTACGAGCAAACAAGCCAAAATACGTCGAAACAGTCTATCCGCTTCAGCGGGAATGGTTCCTGGTGAGTTTAAAATAAATTGTCCCATTTCTTCATAACCGCCATCATATTTCGCATCACCGGACGACTTACCCAGTAATTGATTGAATTCCTCAAAATGATGCAAGCGTTTACCTGTCATGCTTCTATCAAAACGTGGGATCACCAGCGCTGTCTCATGAATAGAAGGAATCATGGCCAATTCCATCGTAACAACCTTGTCGTTAGGCAATAAATGAGTGACGGCTAATGTTGTCAGGTATTCTAACTCCAACAAGTGATTTAAATTTCCAGATGCCAATTTGGCAATGTAGGTACTCAATTCATTGGGCCGAACCGGGCGAAATGCAGCACCCTCTTTCACGACGAGCAATTTGCGTTGCACGCCTGAGATAGACGCACGTCCCAACAACGCCGCCAACGTAGCCTCATCGGTATGATCCAATTGACGGTGTTCTTGAGGCTCCGGATCGATGATGGAAACTGCCCCCGCCAAATCATAGCCAAACCCTAATAATAATGAAAACCGGTTTTTAGGATCAAGACCCAACGCTTTCGCTTGAGCATTACGAAACCAACCCTCGGCCACCAAATTATCAAAAAAAGAATGCAGGCCCTGCTCTGAAATAAAAGGCGCGGATTGCCGAGGAAGTGTATAGGCGATGGCTGGATGCATCGCTTGAAGATACGATTCATCGTAGGTAAAACTCACCCGCCGACCGGGCTCTTCTTGAAGCCGACCGGCATAAAAATCTTTGTAATAAACATTGCCCCACAACATATTCGCCATATTAATCTTAGTTTATATTTTTATCGATTAAGCACTAATATATAAATTATAGCTTATATAATGCCTGAAACAAAGGGTCTTTTATAAAAGATAGTTGTTATCGCTCCAGCCTTCACCGCGGAGATTTTGCGGGTTACGAGTCCGTATTAAATCGACGTACAAATCCAGCAACAATTCCGGCCTATCTTGTTTTATAAAAAACACATATGCGTCAAATATAGTCTACACTATTCAATATGAGTATAAATTTTGATGCCCAACGTCAAATAGATGTATATAGCATCGAACGATGGAGTGGCTATTCAAATGAAAACGCTAATCAATCCAATCCGCTTTATCAAGGCGCTTGAATACGCCAGCGCGAAATATTTTTCAAAACCATACTCCCTCACTACAAGCGTAGATCGTTGGTTTAATCAGCTCGCGATGATCGAACTTGCGAATGGTCAACTGTTGCGTTTATCTCGTCAACTGGCGACGGAACATGTTGATATTATTTTAGATGGAGCCGTGGTAGACAAGAAAGACATTCAATTGATCATGGCCTTTCATTCACAACATTCCACCCATGAAAAACTAAAAGAGTTCCTTATGCAACCGGGTGAAGGGGAAAAAGAGCGACAAAAAATTGTAGCCGGGCTCAAAGAGATCAATGCAAACCTCGCCAGGTCTGGTGAAACCGAAGAATCTACGCAATTGAATGCAAAGGAAAAATCAAAATTAGAAGAACAATTGAAGCTATTTGACAACAATATAATTTTACTGGGGGATACATTAGAAAAATTTGAGGCCAATCAATTAAAAACAGCAACGCTATATGAAGCAATAGTGGCTCGAGGCCAATCATCGCTAAATATCAAAAGTCTTGAAAAAGCATACGAATCCAAGGTGACCAACATTGTTCATAGGCCCAATCACGGCATAACACACTCAGCCCGAGCGGCTTATGCCGTCACTGCTTTGCGTTCCTATGGTGAAAAATACAAGCAAGAGTCCAGCGCCCTTTACGCTAATCTTGACGATTCGACCCTAGAAAAGCTGCAGCTCATGATGTTATTCAGTGTTGTGGGTAGGCGTGATGAGACCGGATTCAATGACGACAATGGACATAGCACCTATGAAAGCTTCCGAACAGCATCCGGCAGAGCCTATTTAGAGTATTGCCGAACGCATGCACTGCATCTTTATCCTGATTCAAATCTAGAACAATTATACCGAGACGCTATCATCGTTGAACTGATGGGGTATGATTCCATTGGAAATGCCGAAGAATGTAAGAAAGTGCCGGAGCTCCTCATCGATTATGTCATTGAAAAAGAGGGAGTAATAAGCCCTATCGTAGACAGAGAAAAAGCGCTGAGTTTGATCATAAGTAAAAAATACTCGCCTACTGATTGGACAGAACCTGGAAAAAAAGGTCCAAAAAAAGGTGTAAAAAAAGGACCAAAGACACACCAAGGACTGTTTCCTTCAAAAACCACGCTGCCGATAGCCAATGCCATGCTTGAAATGATGAACGATGCACATGGCATTGATTTAACACGTTGTTACTCGCTATATCCTCAAAAAGTGGACGGTTCCGAAAGCATCGCTGTCTTGGATTACCACTTACAGCAAACGGATTTTTTGAATTTTACAGATAAACCTGATCTTAAGAAATTGACCGATTTTTTCAAATTAATGCGCTGCAGCTTTGACACGATGGCCGTTACGGGTCAGAAAACTACGTTTGGTCTGCTGTCTACAGAAGCGTTTGAAGAACAAAAGGATGAACTATTAACTCAGGTCAAAGCCATTTCTGACCGCTTTAAAGCCAGGGATAAGAAGGAATTGTTAGATGAAGCAAAAAAATCGAATGCTGCCGATGTAAAAGACAGTTACTTTAATAGTGATGAAAAAGACGAGCAAGCGCTATTGAAGAGTTATCGCGCCCATTTGATCACACACGCCATTGCCGAAAAATTAAAACAAGGTCAGCAATTGTCATCTGACAAGGCCATGTTTCATTTCCAACACGTGATCAATGGCAACCTGAGCCACATTGATCACCACAAAAATGCAGTGAGCCTGGTCAGTGCCTTGCAAGCGGTCACGCCTATTCCTGAAGTTGAACCCAACACACTGCCGATGATTAGTGCCGTGAAACATCATAGCGAACAAAACACCGTTTCTGTCTATTTTGATAACAATCAACAAGGCCTGTTTTTTAAAAACAGCTTTGATGCGATGTTTGCTGCCAATCTCCTTATCTCGCCCACCCTAGATGGCTCGTTTGTTGTCGAGGTGAATAGACAACAGTACAAGCAACTATTGAGCGACCATCTAATTCAGTTTAAAGAAGTGACCATTCCTGAAGGGGTTACACGAGAAGAAACCTTGGTGGATGACAATGGGAAGATTGATGCATTAAATTTGGTTGAACGCAGTCGAGCCTTGGTTCGACTGGTATCAACGAGCGACCTTGGAAACCATAACCATCCCGATTATGAGTTTCTTTTCAATGCACTAGAAGATCCGGTACGTAAACGATATGTAGCACCACTCAAAGAAAATGATTCTTCAAAAATAGAAAGAACACAGTATTGGACACCCGATGGTGCTGGTGCGCCCCAGATTAGAACACTAGTAAACACGCCTGACATCCGGTTTCAAGAGCCGATCACTGAGCCTAAAAAAATGTCTGATAAAACACAGGACTCTTGGGCTATCGGCACAGACCGAACAGCCGCAAAAAACACCATCTTTACAAAAAAACTGGCCCATTCACTCTTACCACCCAACGGTCAAAGCATCCCATTCTCAGGATATTTAAAAAGTGCGACCAATTATTTTCCCATTGGAATACTGTCAGATATCCGTCAAGTTGATCTAAAAGACGAACGCTATATTTGGTCAAAAAATATAGCTAGTAGAACCAAATTTTGGATTCGTGATGATTCAATCATGAATAAACAGCTTTACTCCCATCTCAATGCAAAACTCGACCTTGATGACAAACTTTCCCACAATGCTCAAGGTCAACCCACAACAAAAGACCTCCCTGTTTTTCAGCATCATCAAGCATTGGTTGGTTATTATGCAGATAAAGCTAAGCGTATCACTAACCTTCTCGACAATCCGTATTACCGCCCATCGACGGAAGTACTAAACAACTGTCTAAGCCTTGCAAAAAGCCAGCAAACATCATTGCTTAAAACATTGAGGGGCATTGAACCTGAACAAACGCAAGTCAAAGAAACCTTTAAACAGATTAAAACACGTATTAAGGCTGAGCTTTCAAGAAAAAGCTTTAAATATTCAATCACCCTTCGTGAACTAATCAAACAACAGCAGTCGACTACTGACGTAATGGCGCATAACGAAATCTTGGCCGCTAATACAAAAGGCGCTACTCGGGCGCTTTACGCCGTCAAGGATGAGCTATTTGATCGTTTGAACCTGGCTGTTCATGCCATGAAAATTAGAGAAAAATACCATTATGATATCCCACTATTGATCATGAGTCGTGACAAATCACCTTATCATTACTCAGAAGAAATGATCAAAGCGGATTTACTGAGTGCATATCATCTGATGCGAGAAAATAAATTTCCGTATGATAAAAGCTTTCATCCTGTCTATGAACAAGATGCAGAAGGTCATTTTGTTGTGAAGAAAAACCATCGAGGAAAGGACGTGAATGAGCCCAAAAATTTGGGATATCAACGAGATTTACTGCTTGAATTGTTTAGGATTGGTATTCCAAAATTGACGAGCATCCAACAGCTTGCTGCCGGTAAAATAGGTAAGGTTGATATTGATGAGGCTTTATTAAATACGTCAGTCGCCTCTATCCTTGAGCGAATGGATACAATAGGTGGTCTCAAACGTGAAACGCAACGAATGCAGCTTATTTTTTCCACTTCAGACCACGTAAAGAAAGAATCGTTCTTCCTCCGCACAGTAGCACTAGGACATATGACGCTGATGGAGGCCATGATAGCGAACAAAGATTTTAACCTCACTGACGATGTGCTGGTAAAAGCCATTCAATTTGCTGATATCAATCATCATCCGGATGTTAAAAACACTCTCATGGCCCTGCAAAAAGAAAGGATAGAGGCTTCCTCGTCCGCTCAGGAAAATGATAATAACGATGCGATACAGGCTAGCGTCAGCGAGGTTATCCAGGACGTTGGCCTGATGAGCGCTGAGAAACCAGTACCAGCAGAGGAGCAATTGGCACTCGTACTCCCCCCATCATTACGCACAGATTATCTAAACACGCAAAAACCTGTGGCAACAGCAACCACTCAACCCACCGTGCTCACGTTAATAAATCAGTACAAAGGGCATGAAAAACGGACGACTGATTTAACATGTTTCATGCAATCATTGCAGACCCTATCTTCCGGTCAAGCGACTGAACTCTTGTTGATGAACAAGGTGAGGGGTCACATTCAACTGATACGCCTGGATATACAGGAGCTATTAAAAAATCCTGGTGAGACTGTAACAACGTTGTTATCTTATATGAAGCAGGACGGCTGGGAGCCTCAATCAACCGTCATTCTGCCCTGTCGACCCGCTCAAGCCCAAGCAATACAAGCCATTGCAGCTCTAGGAATAGAAAAACAAATGAGTGTGTATCCGCTCATTCTACTGGGCATGCAAGCAGAACAAAACCCTAGCCTGTTATCAAGCAAGGTAAAACGACTGACGGGCAAGGATCTGCTGCCTCTAGCGCCGTTATCTATTGAACAACCAGTGTCAATTAATAACAGTCAACTGCAGCAACGGTATGCGTTCTCTCAGTTATCAACGCTCATAGAGATGATATACAATCAGATAGATACGGCCGAAACCCGGCAGGAAAATGATAATAACGATGCGATACCTGCCTTACCGGTTGACGACAGCGAGGTTATCCAGGACGTTGACCTGAGCGCTGAGAAACCAGTACCAGCAGAATTAGAAGCACAAAAAAAACAGCTCTCAGATGAGTTAGGAAAAATAATCAAAACTTTGTGTGAAAAAGCCCTCCAAATAAGAACCAAACCAACATTCATTTTATGGCGACCCGATGAAAAAGAATTAGAGCCCGCGATAGCCGCTATAGATGCGTTACGGACTGAACTAAGCGATCTGAAGGATAAACTTAATAACGATAACTACACATCGACTCTAACCGCCTGTCTTACTGCGCTTGATAACAAGGATCGAAAAGCACTATTTGAACAAAAAAGAGAGGCCCCTTGGTTTAAAGTCATCACCGGCGCTATCACAACATGCAAAGCACTTCTTTATAAAATGCTTGGACAGCCTATGCCTCCTCCAACAGATACCGCCCAAAAGGTGGCGTCTTTTAAAGACAACTTGACTCAGATGAAGATCAACGATGAATCCACCCCTTCAGGCCATTTAAAACCCGTCCAATCAAGCACCGGAGAAAACACATGATTAACATTAGCATGCTAGATTCCCATCACTCCTCGCCAACCCATGCTTATGGTGATATGACTGCCTTGGCAAAACGGGTCGATTTGTACTCTGGCGATGATTTTTACTTTGGTTTTGCCAGCAGTCATCGCACGTTCCTGGATATCATTGGCGGCCATCAACCCTTGGCTATCAAACACGGGCCAACGCTCTCCATTTACCAGCATGATACCGCCGGCTATACCTGCCTGATGTATTATATCGATGTGAAAAATCAGGCGCTATTGCCCGTGATCAGCATGATGTCGAAATCATCCTTCGAGGGTAATTTTAATCGATTGATCCCTTGGTCGTTCGTTAGTTTTTACCCGCGTTATCCGCATAAACCCAGTGCTGACCAAGATACGACCCCTGGTGAAGAGAGCCCTGAAGAACGAATTTGCTCCGTGCTTGAAACCTTGGCTGAAAATGATTGGCCTGATAATCATCTGCTGAGCCAATTGACAATGACCATTGACGAACTCACTTCCCATGAAAGCGATCTAGACATCCATTGTGCCGATTTACTGGAATTGAAAACAAAAATGATGATCGTGCCCCAAAAGCCCTCTATCAATACTTTTGTTGCAGACTACAATCCCTTTTATGATAACTACAAAATCGATTTGGATTTTATTATGGATAAAAATTCAGAACAAATCACGGTTAGACAAGTGAATGATGCCTACCCGCGTATTGAAGTGATTATCCCGAAACCTGATGGCTGGGAGTATTGTCCCGTTTTTAAGAACAAAACCCCTGCATTATTCTCAACATTGCATGCAGCCCTTGATCAACCGCATAACATGAGTCATTTGCTCCGAGAGCATTTCCCTGAAGAGGTGGAAGCATATCTTGCAACGCATTTTAACACCATGTCTCAAACACAACTGGCCGCAACGTTTGCCGACAACAAATCAAATTGACGCAGCGCATGGCAAACGTTTGAAAATCCCTCGGTGAGCAATGCGTAGTCTGGATCATGGGGCATGACGTTTACCGTTGCATAATGAACCGCTCGTCGACCCACCGCGTGCAAACGTTCGTGCACACTGAACATGTCTTCCATGTTACGAGCCGCCTCAAGAAACAATGCCAATGATTGCAACATTCGAGCATAACGCACCGGGTATTGATTCCATCCATGCGTTTCCAACGCGTCCATATAAAGGGAAACGCAATGCAAATAAGTGTCTACAAAGGAAGGGTCTGTCAATAACGTTTTTGCCTCGTTCAGATTAATCGATGCATCATAGTTTCTCTGCGGCCAGTTCCACTCAACAG
>CAMAYA010000041.1 GCA_945862275.1 Legionella genomosp. 1
CCATGTTACGCAAGCAGCTGACAAGGTTGTTTTAGATCAGTTTGATGCACTTAAAACATTAAGAGATTCGGCCGAACGTGATTTGGCATTTCTTACCACACAATCAACTGATCTTGAATGGCAAAAAATAGTTGCTAAACAGGCTGAAGCCCAGGTCAATCTGCAAGATACTAATGAATATAAAATGCTGAGACGAGAGCATGAGACCCTTAACCGTGCAGACGATGTAACCCAAATAGCACATTGGGCTACTGCCGCAAAATTAGTACGGAATGCAGCGATTTATGCAGCAGCAGCAGGGAGCAGTGAAGGACAAATTCGTGATGCAATGAATCAGGAAATCAGGGTGCAGGTAGGGCTTTCTGAGCCTGATTTCAATGTGGTGGTTCAAACCGTCATGAAGGTGAATCAGGTTGAGATAGGGGCTGCTAGCCTAAGCAGAGCTCCTGGTGAACGTACAGATTCACAGAAAATATCTGGTCGAGCGGCTGCTGAGCTCGTCGTTTTGACTGCTAATCAAACCGTCGAAAGGGCGGGGCGCATTGCGGCCTTGAAGGCTGCAACACTGGATGCGGCGGGTGTTTTGGCTGCAGTTGTGGCTGCAGGTGTTAGCGATGACCCCGCGGGCGGACGACTCGCTACACAAGTTGTTGCTGATACGCTCGACGCTCGAGTAGCCATTAGAGCAGCCATTAGAGCAGATTTGCCGGATGGTCTTGGTCACGCCGCCGCCGCCGACGAAGACGCATTAGAAGCGGCCCTTTTCGGTCATTCAACAGCACGCGACAAAGCCATTCAGAAGTACATTCATCTACAAGATACAGCTGCAGCTGTTTTAATACGAGCAACCGCGAAGGCCGGCTTTATTCGGGATTCAGGTGCTGAATTCAAGACCTCCATCGTCCATGGTGTGGTTGATTTGGACGCAGAAGCACAGCGAATAGTTGGTGCGATTAAAGGGCTGGGTGAGGTGAATGATATAGCCGGTGTTAATACGGGTATAAATGTAGACGGTCTGGTGTTTGAGAGGGCGCCTTTAAAGACCGCTCTTGACTATAAGTTTACTTCCGGTCATTTGGAACGTGGAGCGCTCTGTCTGGCTGAAGATACGAATGGGACGATTCATGGTCTTTCTTATATCGAACCCCTTGCCGAGCGTACGACCGTTGAAAATAAAGAACAATATCAGCGTGATGTTGAAAAGGAAGCTTATATCCATGCCATGAAACGGTTTGAAAGTTATAAGCCTGGGGACGAAATAACCATTTTTTGTAAAGGCAGGCATGACGCGAAAGCGGCCATGCGACTTCATGCCGCCATGTTGGTGGTCGCTGATGATTTGGGGATAAAAAATCTTAAGATTATACAGCGGGTTGGTGGTTGTTCGGGTCCTGAAAAGACCATGTTTAGTGATGGTACGGATACATTTATCCGGACACATTTAACGGATTCCTTTGATAATGATCGAGCTACTTTTAAAGAACAAATGAAACTGTTGAAAGAGAACAACACCATCCATGCCGATGGAACAGAGGGTGATATCATCCATTTGAAGCGACCGGAACGGTAAGGTACACTCGGATAAACCAGAAGAAACCATGGATTCAAAACCCGAATCCTCAAGGACGCTATGAACACATCAGCACTAGCAATCGGCGTATTCGACTCTGGCATGGGGGGCTTAACGGTGCTCCGTGCCCTGCGCTCAGCCTTGCCGCAGGAGTCGTTTGTTTATTTGGGCGATACTGCGCGCTTGCCGTATGGCACGAAGAGCCCGCACACGGTTCAGCAGTATGCGATTCAAATGGCGCGGTTGTTGGTGGATCGGCAGATTAAAGCCTTGGTGATTGCGTGCAATACGGCCACCACCGCAGCACTGCCGTGTTTGCAGGCGTTATTGCCCGATATACCCGTCTTAGGCGTGGTGTCACCAGGGGCTGCAGCGGCGGTCGCGGCCACCCGCAATCAACGCATTGCGGTGTTGGCTACGGAAACCACCATTGCGGCGAATGCGTATCAGCAATTGATTTGTGAGCAATTGCCAGCGGTTGCTATTCATGCGCGCGCTTGCAGTGTGTTGGTGGCGTTGGCGGAAGAGGGGATGGTGGATAATGCCATGGCCCGCGAAGCGTTGCTTCATTATTTATCCGGTGTGGCGGATGAAGACACCATTCTGCTCGGTTGCACGCATTTCCCGGTGTTTAAGCCTTTATTAAAGACCTTGCTGCCGGCTGGCGTTCAAGTGGTGGATTCCGCTGATGCAACGGCTTTTGCGTTAAAAAACGTGCTCGTTCAAGCTCAGTTATTGACGCCGTCTACATCCATGGGACAGGCTCGTTATTTGGTTACCGATTCGGTGAAGCGCTTTCAGTTGGTGGGTCAAATTTTCTTGGGCGATGAACTGGTGGTGGGAGATATTGAGTTGGTGGATATTAGGTGATCTTTTATGCAATATTTTTTAAACCGTTATGAATTGCGAATAAAACGTGGAGATTATGATGAATAAGCCATTATCTACATATGAAAGAAAAATGCAGGATATAAAGTTCAGGGAAGCTTATGAGCAGAGTTATAAAGAACTGCTTTTTTCCGAGTTATTCATTTCATCTGCTATGTAAGCCCCGCGCGGCTCAGATCATTCATCCCTAGGTGGGCGATTCATCAGATTCATCACAGCTTGACTCGCACTCATGCGGCCTTCTAGCAAGGCATTCACATTTGTGCAAATCGGCATCTCAACATCATATTGCTGGGCTATCGCACAAACTTGCGCCGCATTGTATTTGCCCTCTACCACTTGACCGATGTGTTTTTCAGCCTCTAGGAGCTCGGCCCCACGGCCGATTTCAAGCCCAAACCGACGGTTACGTGATTGGTCATCTGTACAGGTTAATACCAAATCGCCAACGCCTGCCAATCCCATAAATGTTTCTTGTTTTGCGCCTAAATGAAGGCCCAATCGGCTCATTTCTGCCAAACCACGCGTGATCAATGCAGCTTTTGCATTGGCCCCATATTGAAGCCCGTCACTGATGCCGCATGCAATCGCCAGCACGTTTTTTACAGCGCCACACAATTGCACGCCGATGAAATCATCCGACAGGTATACTCGCATGTTGTCGTGGTGCAGTATTTTCTGTAAATCGAGTAGATAATCTGGGTTGTTACCGGCTAACACCAAGGCAGTCGGTAATCCTTCTGCCACTTCACGTGCAAAAGAGGGGCCAGAAATCACAGCTAGGGGAAGCGATGTCCCCCATTTTTCAGCAACCAATTGGCTCAAAAGCAAGTGGGTACTGGGATCAATGCCTTTTGTGAGCCAGGCGAGATGAGTCGGGGCTACTGGAAATTGATTTAATACACTAGAAAACGCATGGGATGGAACAGCAATGATGACATGCGTCGCTTTTTTTAAGCAATCGTTTAAATCATCAGTAGGTATCAGCGTGCTTGGAAAAGGGGTGTCCGGCAAAAATCGTTGATTGCAACGCTGTGTTTGCATGTCCACGACATGTTGGGGGTTGTGCCCCCATAACATGACATGATTGCCGGCAGCACCTAAATGAATGGCCACGGCCGTTCCCCAGGAGCCTGCGCCCAAGAGGGCAATGGTCGTGGTTTTCATGGTTTAATGTGTCTTTTCAGCGATTGGAGCTTCAGACGCTGCGCGTTGTTTTTCTTCTTGCTGTTGTGCATAAAGCGCATCAAAATTAATGGGCGCTAACACCAATTGCGGGAAACTGCCGCGAATGACTTCACCGGTAATGGCTTCTCGTGCATAAGGGAACAGGATATTTGGACAGAAGCTGCCTAGCAAATGATCCAATTGCTCAGGCTGTGGGCCTTGGATTGTAAAAATACCGGCTTGTTGCACTTCGACTAAGAATGCGGTGGCACCTTGGTTTTTCACAGTAGCCGTGACGGTGAGCGACACTTCGTATACGCCATCATCTAACTGGGTGTTTTGTGTGTTCAAATCCAATGACAATTCCGGTTCCCATTTTTGTTGAAAAATGGCAGGTGTGTTGGTGGTTTCGAACGACAAATTTTTGATGTAGACGCGTTGAATCATGAATTGCGCTTCAGACGCTTGTGGTTCTTTTTGTATTGGTTTAGTCATGTGATATTTTCCTTGTAAAAATTACTTGGTGAGAGGAAGGCCAGCGGTTTGCCAGGCAGCTATTCCACCCGCGAGTACCATCGGTTTCGTAAACCCTGCCGCACGTAATTTAGCGGCAAGGGCTGCTGATTGTAAACCCCGCGGGCAAACAAAAATAAGGGACTTGTTTTTGTATTTGTCCATGCGTTGTTCTGTAAACGCATCAGCTGTTGCGTTCACTGCATCAATAATGTGGCCGGCACGAAAGGCGTCTGCATCTCGCAAGTCGATGACAACCGCGTTGTCATGATTGATGCTTTGAACAGCAGCTGCAGTAGAGAGTTCTTTGGCTCGTTTTTTTTGGGTTAATAGTTCCTGAATAAAGATTGCAGCCAATAAAATGACCAGGGCCAGCCAAAGCTGCCAATGATTTGTGATGAATTGAGCCATGTGCTCCATAATAAGCCTTGTTTTGTATGGGAAATTAGCGGATTATCGCATATTAATGAAAGAACGCAAGGTTCAAGAATTTTTTGCAATGGACCTATCGATTTCCATTGAAATTTACGTTAAAGTACCAAACAAAATTTATGAGGTGATGTCGCGCATGTTTAGGAAACTCAGGGGGATGTTCTCCAACGATTTATCCATTGACTTAGGTACAGCCAATACGCTGATTTATGTCCGGGACAAAGGCATTGTGCTTAACGAGCCCTCTGTGGTGGCGTTGCGCAATGAGTCAGGGCAAAAACGGGTCGCTGCGGTTGGGATTGAAGCCAAACGCATGTTGGGGCGAACGCCTGGCAACATCAATGCCATTCGCCCGATGAAAGATGGCGTGATTGCTGATTTTTTCGTGACAGAAAAAATGCTGCAGCACTTTATTCATAAAGTGCATGAGAATCGCTTTTTGCGCCCTAGCCCGCGCGTGTTGGTGTGTGTGCCTTGTGGTTCTACGCAAGTGGAGCGGCGCGCTATTCGTGAGTCAGCCATGGGTGCTGGTGCGCGTGAGGTCTTCTTGATAGAAGAACCGATGGCGGCGGCGCTGGGTGCCGGCATGCCGGTTGAAGAAGCCAGTGGGTCAATGGTTGTTGACATTGGTGGAGGAACCACTGAAGTTGCGATTATTTCATTGAGCGGCATTGTGTACCATCAGTCCGTTCGAATTGGCGGTGATAAATTTGATGATGCCATTGTGTCGTATGTGCGACGCAATTACGGCACACTCATTGGTGAAACAACCGCCGAGCGCATCAAGCATGAAATTGGATCGGCATTCCCCAGCCGCGATTTATTTGAAATTGAAGTGCGCGGTCGAAATCTTGCGGAAGGCATTCCGCGAAGCTTTACTTTGACCAGTGCTGAAATATTAGAAGCATTGCAAGAACCCTTGTCTGGTATTGTGGGTGCTGTTCGTGCAGCCCTTGAATTGGCGCCGCCAGAATTAGCCGCAGACATTGCCGAACGTGGCATGGTGTTGACGGGCGGTGGTGCGCTGTTGAAGAATATGGATACATTGCTCATGGAAGAAACAGGCCTGCCTGTGATTGTGGCAGAAGATCCACTCACGTGTGTTGCACGGGGTGGTGGTAAGGCATTAGAAACCATGGACTTGCGTGGCGGTGATTTTCTCTCAACAGAATAATAATCAGAATAGACTTTTTTCCAAGCGTCATCACTCATCGAAGGGTTTTGTGGTGGCCTTGGCATTGTCTTTGGTGCTCATGATGGTGGACTACCATAACCCGTCTCTGGGTCATGTGCGTCGCGGTTTTTCATTGGTTGTGGCGCCTATTCAGTATGCAGTGGATTACCCGGTTCGTGTTGCGGGCTGGGTCCGCTCGCTCATGAGCACTAAAAAATCATTGATTAACGAAAACATGCAATTGCGTTATCAGCAAACGATGCTGGAAGCGCAATTGCAAAAACTCACGCTGTTGCGTCATGAGAACTCCCAACTCAAAGAATTATTATCCGTGTCGTCTCCTGCCAACATGCATGCGATGGCGGCTCAAATTTTAGCCGTCGATACCACGCGATCCCGGCAATTGCTTATCTTGAACAAAGGCACGCGCGATGGGGTTTTCGTTGGCCAGCCTGTACTGGATGCCAAGGGAGTCATGGGGCAAATCATCGACGTTGGGTTGATGACCAGTACAATCTTATTGATATCTGACGCAAAATGCGCCGTTCCCATCCGAAACAACCGTACAGGTGAGCGTGCCATTCTCGTTGGCACGAATAGCATGACGCATTTATCACTCATTAATTTGCCGGGCACCTCATCCATCACAAAAGGTGATTTGTTGGTAACTTCAGGACTGGGACGGCGCTATCCTGAAGGATATCCCGTTGGTCGTGTTGAAGACGTGTCGCACATGCCGGGTGATGATTTCATGACCGTGCGCGTGACGCCTGTTGCGCGATTAAACCGAAACCGTTTGGTATTATTGATTTGGCCTGAAGAGGAACACAATGAATTAACGGCACAAATAAATGAGCGCATGAATGCGATGGAAGGAAACGCATGAGCACATTAAATATTCGTTTTGTAGTCGCCATGTTTGTGGTGTTAGCCTTCACTATTTTGCCGCTGCCTGAACTAATGGCGGCCTATCGCCCGCCCTGGGTGTTGCTGTTTGTGTTGTATATTCAGTTTTTTTTACCCCACTATTTCAGAGTAACCTGGCTGTTTTTGTTAGGCATGTCATTGGATGTGTTGCTGGCATCGGTCATGGGTGAGCATACATTTGCTTTGTTATTAACAAGTTGGCTGGCTTCTACAAAAGCCCGTCGGTTTCATTTTTTTTCACCAGCACAACAGATGTTATTTATGGTCCTGTTTTGCTCAATTTATGAGCTGGTGCTGGCCTCTATTGATGGATTCCTGGGTTATCATAACGGCTTCTTCTTTGCGGCTGGAACCTTATTGACCAGTGTGTTGTTTTGGCCTTGGATGAAGTTATTAGCAGATCATATGCTAGTGCCTCGTCTGCGTTGACATGCTATGATAAGTTTTTTTAATCTAGTTGGAGCCATCATTCATGCCATTCGAACATATCCAAGTGCCCACGCAAGGTCAACCCATTACGGTCAATGCTGACTTCACACTAAACGTGCCAGACTGCCCCATTATTCCCTTTATCGAAGGAGATGGCATTGGCGTAGATGTCACGCCAGCCATGATTCATGCAGTCGATGCCGCGGTCAAAAAAGCCTATGGCGATAAAAAGAAAATTGCATGGATGGAAATATATGCAGGTGAAAAGGCCAACAAGCGCTATGGTGCGAACCAGTGGTTGCCTAAAGAAACACTAACAGCCATCAAGCAATTTGTGGTGTCGATTAAAGGTCCGTTGACCACACCTGTGGGAGGTGGGATTCGCTCCTTAAACGTGGCCATTCGGCAAGAGCTTGATTTATATACGTGCCTACGACCTATTCGTTATTTCAAAGGAACACCCAGTCCTGTGAAAGAGCCCGAAAAAACCAACATGGTTATTTTTCGTGAAAATTCAGAAGACATTTATGCAGGCATTGAATGGCAAGCAGACTCCATAGAAGCTAAAAAATTAATTCAATTTCTACGTCATGAAATGGGCGTGACCAAAATTCGTTTCCCTGAGCACTGTGGCATTGGGATAAAGCCTGTGTCTCAAGAAGGGACTACGCGCCTCGTGAAAGCGGCTATTCAATATGCGATTGATAATGAACGTGATTCAGTGACGTTGGTACACAAAGGCAACATCATGAAGTTCACAGAAGGCGCCTTTAAAGATTGGGGTTACGATGTAGCCCGCGTTCAGTTTGGCGCAGTCCCTTATCAAGGTGGCCCTTGGATGCAGTTAACCAATCCAGTAACGGGTAAACCAATCATCATTAAAGACGTGATCGCAGATGCGTTTTTACAGCAAATTTTATTAAGGCCTGAAGAATATAGCGTCATTGCTACGTTAAATTTAAATGGCGACTATATTTCTGATGCCTTAGCGGCCCAAGTGGGTGGCATTGGTATTGCGCCAGGCGCCAACATCGGCGATGACGTAGCCGTTTTTGAAGCGACGCATGGCACCGCACCAAAGTACGCAGGCCTGGATAAAGTAAATCCAGGTTCGTTGATTTTATCAGCAGAAATGATGTTGCGACATATGGGTTGGACCGTTGCGGCGGATTACTTGGTGAAGGGTGTCGAAGGAGCCATTGAGGCCAAAACGGTAACGTATGACTTTGAGCGCTTGATGACAGGGGCCACATGTGTGAGTTGCTCCGGTTTTGCCGAGGCTATCATTCACAACATGTAGCCTAACACCTATTTATTTTATTTTTTTACTGGCCAAACCTCCAATCTACAGCTATAAAAAGAGTAAGAGGATATGTAAATGAGTGGGCACTATTTAATGAGTATTGTAAAAGGCAAAGTGGCCGTATCACAGGCACTGCCAGCATTAAAGGTGCCCAAAAAATACAGCGTTCTTCTGCTAAATGATGATTACACGCCGATGGATTTTGTGGTTGTCGTGTTAAGGAGGTTCTTTTATTTAACTGAAGCACATGCCATTCAAGTGATGCTCCAAGTGCATACACAGGGACGCGGTATTTGTGGGTTATATACACGTGATATTGCAGAAACGAAAGTAGTCCTGGTAAATGATTATGCCAGAGAGAACCAACATCCATTGCTATGTAGCATGGAACCGGAGTAAATGATGGTAGTTAGGAGTTGCGATCATGTTAAACAAAGAGCTTGAGTTCACCTTAAATCTAGCTTTTAAGGATGCCAAAGAGAAGCGTCATGAGTTCATGACAGTGGAACATTTGCTATTGTCATTGCTGGATAATCCA
>CAMAYA010000042.1 GCA_945862275.1 Legionella genomosp. 1
AAACCTTGTCTTTAACGAAATTAAAACACTAATTCCACATTTTGAGGCTATCATTCCAAGATTAAAAAATCATTTATATTCTTTTGGTTACAAAGAAGAAACGGGCATGAGAGAGACTGTTTTCGATGGTATTGAAATAAATCCAAAATGTTCATTACAATTTGGGAGTTTTAAAGAAATTGAAACAAGATCAACTAAAAGAACAAAAGCTATTTTTTCGCAATACAGACAACAAATCGATGTGTGCCAATCCATTGTAAAAGACGCCTCGTCTTCAGTAAAAAAAATAATTACAAAACATGAAGAAGCGCGTTTTACTGCACGTGATTATTTCAGTGAAGATACGGAAACCTATGACCATATGAATATTTGGTTTGACACAACGGAGCATGCACATATTTTTCACACGAAACTCCGTGTACTAACTAATGCAGCATCATGCCGTGATTCCTTCCTACGGTCGTCTGTAATCGAACATGACGAAGTATGCATTAAGATTGTGGGGCTACCTGCGATAATACAGGCATCAAACTTACTACTTAACGATACGATGCTTCGAAAAATTATCGAGGATCATGTAAATACGAGTAGACAACCGATCATTTTGTATCATGTTTCAGCCCCAGCATCGCTTTTTTCGTGTGCTTCAGATGAAACTGATGAAAATTCTAAATTGGAGCAACAAGATAATTTAATGCTTGATTTAACGACTTCAACCATCGCTTCGCCTGTCCTAGTTAATCCGCAGCAATCAGGATACGAAAATCTACGTAAGTTCAGCTTACTGACGGCCGCGACTCAGATATCAACTGACAAAATCGAGTTCACAGATGAAGATGTATTAGCGTTATTAATAGGTGATGATGAAGATCCCGAGGATGTTATCGAGGCGGCTGCGGTTATACGATCACTAAATCACTAGCGCTAAAAAATAAATCTGTTTTAGTTACATCCTATACGTTTGGATTTTTGACAAGTAAGATCTGAGGTTTACGTGCCCTTGCCCAGCTTTGTTAAAGAGACACCAATCAATTAATTGGGGTTTTGAGCATTAATGTAATTTACTCAAAACCCCATTTAATGATTAGATCTCAGTATTTACAATATAGGGCAAGGGCACGCTCACGTAAACCCCAGATCTTACTTGTCCAAAGTCCAAGCATTAGATTCCCAATCAATATATTACGAAAATCTATAAAAAATAGCGTGTTTACCGAGCTGAATGATCGCTTAAATTTCACCAAATCGGATCATTGTGGTACAATTACGTTTTAAATTTACTGTCGTTTATTTTGGAGTCATTGAATGTACGATCCTAATGAGGCAAAAAAGTCATATCTTTCTTTATTCAAAGACAATGGAGCCTCTGCTGCTGTTCAGAGCGGTATTTTTGTTGTTAGCTGGTATCTATTTAATAAATATATACAGAATCAAGAGACACCTCTTTCATATCTTGTCCCTGGTTATTTTTTCTTTTGTGCTTACTTCACATGGAAACCAAAATTCATCAGGTTTGTACGAGGACATCTCCGTGGAAAAAAATACCGAGATATATCCGATGACGAATAGGGTATTCATGCGTTAGATAAACATTGTCTAAACGCAATATACTAAATGATCTAACTTGAACGCCATGATTTTCTGATTAACAACTGATGTTCATCGAAAAATAATGACTTGTAGAAATAGCCCTATTAAACACACGCGGTACCTATTTCTTGATTTGTTTCTGTCTTGTCCAATGAGACAGGTTTTTTAAAAAGTGACACGGCATGGATCTGCCTTTCTCGCTGATGCACAGCTTGTATTCCCACATTCAAACTGGATGTATCTTTCTGCTCTAGAGATTGCCCCACCAAGTGACATATGATGGTTACCGCTAGCGACAACAGACTAAACATGAATAACAAGACAGGATTTACTGCCAAAAGTGGCATATACGTAGGTAAAACAAAATTTTTTATGATGGCAATGGCGCTAATGCTCATTAGATTGAGTAAATTCAAAAGGAATTTTTTTTTCTCAAGCGCGATTTCTTCCCCAACTGTTACCCTATCAGCATGAAGGTACAAACGAGTGATTTCAATCCACAACCGGCTTGCAAGCCACAGCATATCGAGTCCCAGCAGTGCTGCAGTGGAACTCAGTGAGCTAGATGCTGTAGCTCCGATGATCCACAATAAATCATTGCCAAATTGCGTTCCGCGAATTTTCAAGGCTGTGTTGGTGTAAACTTCGCCCCAAAATGGCTTGTCTTCGGTCATCCATACATCAAACAGGTGTTGCAATAGTGCCACAACATTGATGAGTAATCGTATCCCGTGCAGCATCCATCCCAATGGACTGACCACACACATGACATCATCCAAAATGATTCCGCATGTGCCAGTGTGCGTCAGGTTCATCAGGGGCAATGACGCCGATAAAACATGGTGAATTCGGAGGACCACGAGACGTGGCCACATGATTTTCGTTAAAACAGACCTTACATCATCAATCGATGGGCACGTCTTGCCAGGCTCTTGTTGAGAAACAGGAATGTATTGATACAATGGCTCGCGATCAAAAAAACGGTGCGATTGTTCTTGTCGATTTTCACGACGGGGTTGTTTTTCCATCATGGTTACTCCTAATGTTGTGATTTGGTTGAATTAGTCGGCCTCCTTGGCGTCACGAATTGATTCATTACTTAAGGCACGAAAAATAAATTCGCGCCTTCCTTTCTACCCGATACTTTTTGCTCGTTTACTTTTCGGTAGCGCGGGTTGATCTCCCAATACCTCAACGGTGCGTTCTAAACGGTTTGAGTGATCAAGCCCTGTCATGATGGATTGCTTTAATGCACAAACATTATCAACGATGCTTTTAACCTGACGTTTAACGCCCCCAGCACCCAACTCACTGTTCGTCGCCAGATCGTTAAAATCCGTGAATTTTTTAGGATCACGTGCTTGTTCATTCGGTGCAAAAATGGGGAAAACAGCCATCCCATTCACCGCTTTAGCAGCACTCATGGCCTTGGTTTTTCCAGGATTGATGCCCTGCATTATTTCAAGGTGCTGGTCATCATCGCCGGCAATGACAATGGGCTTGTCCGGGAATTTTTCGTGCAGTGCACGAGCAACAGCCTCCAAATTGCCGGCGTCAAAGGCGGCAACCGTGGAAAATCCAAGTGCTTCAAATACACTGACAGCGGTGGCGTATCCTTCTGATATCACGATCACAGGTGCGGCTGCGATTGCATCCAGCCCACCGATGGCGTGAAAGCACCCCTCTTTGCGACTATTTCTGGCGAACCGTTTGGTACCATCCTCTTGAATGTACTGAATGGTCCATAGCTTGCCGTTTTCATCTGTAGCCGGAATACAGGTGGTTTGATTTTCCTTGTCAGTGAATATGCCTGGCTGGGGCTCAATCCCTTTGGCTTGCAGGTAAGGCGTTGCGGTCACAACAGGCATTAATTCAGCCAGCTTTTTACTGACACGAATGGCCGCCTCTTGCTGATGATTTGCATTTTCCGCAGCACGGGCTTCTTGTTTGACAACCAGCTCGGCTTGCATGGCCGCTTTTTGATCAGGACTCAATGAGTAGCCTTTGCTTTTCCATTTGATCTCAACTCCGGTACGGTTATTCTTGATATAACCTGCGGGATGGCCGTCCACATGTCCTACATAAAACCCGGATTTTTCACTTTGCTTGTCGCCCTCAATGCTGATTCGATGTTTCTGACCATCCATGACGGGATGATCGCCCGTGACATGACAGCCTACGCTTTTTAACAGATCGGAAAACTCCTGCTCAGGACTCAAGGCAGGCTCTTGTCGAGCCAATTGTCCATCTGCAAGCCATGGTTTCAACTTATCCAAGTCAGCACCAGCATGCGCAAACCAGCATTTTGCAGCCTTGTCCCATTCAACGGCCCTGCTGCCGTCAGGTAATTTTCCGGCCAGCTGTTTGACCGCTTCGCGTTGCGCGTAAGGTACAGCAAGCCATGTTTTATCTGTGGCAAGACTTGCTGTTGATGTGACATCTAAGACTTCAGCGCGAAGGCTTTGTATTGGGTTCACAAGCCATGGTTTTAGCTTGTCTAAATCAGCCCCGGGATGCGCGAACCAGCGAGAAGTCGCCTTGTCCCATGCAATGGCCTTTTTTCCATTAGGCAATGTGCCCGCCAGCTCTTTTGCGATGTCTTTTTGTTTAAATGGAATGTCGAGCCATGTTTTTTCTAAAGACCTGTTCTGATCTTCCGTTCGATATTGCAAATCAGCCGCATTGAGCATGGCGATCCCTTCAGCGATCGTGCGTGGGTTTGCATCAGATGGTGAGGAAATAGAGACCTGATTTTCAACTGAATTCATTTTTTGAACGTGCTCCATAACGCGTTTCTCAGCGGCTAATACGAATTCATCAACAAGAAAATCTCGCTCAAGGTATGCATTATGATTTACGGGATAATCTGGATCTGGGGTTAGCCCAAAAACAGACGAAAGTGTTTCAAATGCTGTATCGTAGAATTTGCCAGGTTGCACGCCAGTGACATCTGATATGCTATGAATGCCGTCATGATGCAAAGCCAGCTCAATGCTTTCATCATGCAAAGAGGTGAAATGAATAGAACTGTAATCAATCTCGTTTAAGACAGACTCTATGCCCACGGCTAGCGCCTGACGATAATCACGTTCAACCCTCTGCGTGGTGTTTTGCTCCTGAATTTGCGTTTGCTCAAGCGACAGAACGAAATGATGGATTTTCTCAGCGTCTGCAGCAGCACAGAAGATTTCCAGCGGATCATCTTCCAATGCCTTGATCCATGATGAAACGTAAGCGACGTGCTGGCCTGGATCGTGTCCTAGCCCCAGTTCATCGCCCAAAATCATGCTGGCAATTTCAGCCCGCAGCTCCTCCCGCGCATACCCTTCACTTCCAAAAGGATGAATGAGATCCCGATCCAGCCTGAATGAATGACCCGTCCAGTGACCCAGCTCATGAAGAGCGGTAGCATAATAATTTTCCGCACAGGGAAACTGGCTTTTAAATGGCAGATGAATGCTGTCAGTCGAGGGTCGATAAAACGCTCGATTGCTTTCGCCATGATGAATGATGGCTCCCGATGCATTTAAAACCTGCTCCGCACGCTCGATGGAATTCCAATGGGCTTTCTGAATAACCTGCTCTGGCAGGCCATCCATTTGCTCGGCGTTGAACACCGTGGCATAGAACACGCGCGGGCGTTCCAGGCGCAATTCAACCTTCAGAGCCTTACCCTCCGTGTCAACCATGGGCTTGCCCTGCTCGTCTATTTTTGTCTTTTCCTCAGTGAATTTCCAGTATTGAATGGTAGTACCTTTCTCACCTCGTCTCACTTGTGCGCCCGCGGATTCGGCTTGTTTGTAAGTCATCCAGCGCTGATCGCTATGATTTTCAGCCATCAATTGAATGGCATTAATCCCCTTGTAGCGCTTTCCAGTGACTGGATTTACGGGCATGACCGCATTGGGCTCACCAGGCTTCCAAGGTCTTTGCCAGGGAGCAATGCCTTGTTTTAGTTGCTCGATTAATTTGTTTGCAACCACTTCGTGGTATGGTTTTTTATTCATAAGACGTCCCCGTTCACTGCATCAACGTCACTGGCTAACGCGTCCTGTTCACTCAAGGCATCCTCAACGAATGCGCCCGCTTTAAATGCTTCATCGGGATCGAATTCGATTTGACACCCAGGTGTGAGCGCATCCATGAGTTTTTCATGCAATGCAGCGCGTGCATTGGCTTCATCATCCAGGCTGATGTGAAATGCTTGTGTGTCTTGTTTCATGGTTTGACTCCGGTTAAGTTCAATTTAGGTTTACCTTTGATATCGGGACAGGTTTGCTTGCAATCAGGGTATGCACTGCAAGACCACCAAAACCCTTTTTTACCCGCACGCCGACACAGGCCTTTGCCACAACTGGGGCACATGAATTGTGTGGATACGGTGACCGCAGCTTTTGCGCCATTGATTTTCACAGCACCATCGTTGGCTCTCGCCACTTGTTCTGTGACAAATTTGACTTGCCGGTCGATAAAGCCATTCAGACCGGATGCATCTTGTTCAATGTCACGCAGGACACGCTCATAAATGGCGGTCAGCACCGGGCTTTTGACCACCTCGGGCAGCGCATCAATGATGCTGCGGCCTAATGTGGTGCTGATGATTTGCTTGCCTTTGGTGTCGAGTACCGTGCGGCGTTTTAATTCAGAGATGATGGACGCGCGGGTGGCAGACGTGCCAATGCCGTCCCCGTCACGCAGCATTTTTTTGTGTTCAGGTTCTGCGATAAATTTATGGATGTTCTCCATCGCACGCTGCAAGGTGCCTTCCGTGAAGCGGGCTGGCGGCTTTGTTTTGGCATCCAATCGTGTGGCTTTTAGGCACCGAATGTCATCGTTGATGTGCATGGGCGGCAGGGCTTGCTGCTCGGTTGCATCTCCGGTGTCTTCCTCATCGACTTCCGTATACACATCACGCCAACCGTTATGGGTAATGGTCTTGCCACTGGTTTGAAACACAACGCCCGCCACATCAAGGGTCACGGTGGTGCTTAAGAAGGCGTGCAAGGGATAAAACTGAGCGATATAGGCACGCACAATCAGGGCATAAATAATGCGTTCCTTGTCAGACAGTCGTGCCGCACTGCCCTTGTGCATGGTAGGTATAATGCCGTAGTGAACACCCACTTTGGCATCATCCCAGGTTTTGGATTTGATGGCAGGATTTGCCCCTTCAATAAGGGCTTCTAAATCAGGATTGACGTGTTTTATGGCCTCAAGAACACGCGGCGCATCGGCGTGTTGTGATTCGGGCAAATACGCACAATCGGTACGCGGGTAGCTGGTGAGCTTATGAGTTTCATACAGTGACTGGCAGGTGTCGAGCACCTCGGTGGCACTAAACCCAAATTTATTGGACGCCAACAGCGTGATATCTGACAACGAATAGGCGCGTGGTTGCGCCTGTTGTTTCGGCTCTTGCTTATAATCTGTCACAAGCCCTGAGGCACCACTCACCTTTTCAATGATCGCATTGGCAATGGCGGTATCCACCAAACGCCCCTCACTATCCAGACCCGCTTGATTGTCCTGTGCGCGCCAATGGGCAATAAAGGCTGTGTTGTTATGCTGAATGGCCGCTTTTATCGTGTGATAAGGCGCGGGTTTAAAGGCTTCGATTTCACGATCGCGCCCGACAACAAGGGCCAGCGTCGGGGTTTGTACACGCCCAACCGTAAGCAAGGCACGCGAGCCACCACGCTGTGCCCGCAAGGTGTAGGCTCGACTTAAATTCATGCCGATTAACCAGTCGGCCCGACTTCGCGCCATGGCCGCAGCCCCAAAGCCTAAGTAATCGGCATTGTCTTTCATCGCGGCTAATCCGCGCTGCAGTGAAACCGCATCATGCGCTGATACCCAAAAGCGCAGCACCGGTTTGCTGTTGTCAAAATAGTCGAGTACCTCATCAATCAATAGCTGGCCTTCACGATCAGAATCACCCGCATTGACCACCACACTGGCTTCTTTGAGCAGACGACCAATGGCTTTGAGCTGTTTTTCGGCATCAGGCTTAGGCCGTATGACCCACGTCGTCGGGATGATGGGCAAGTCCTCGACGCGCCAGAGTTTTTTGCCGGTAGCTGGGTTGACCGGCGCATCAGCACAAGTGTATTCATCCGGCTCTGCCAGCTCCAGCATGTGACCAAAACACCAAGTGATGCGATCAGCACCACACTCAATAAATCCCTCCCCTTTTCCGGTCACGCCCAGCTCCTCCGCAATGGCCTTGGCCACAGATGGTTTTTCTGCAATGAATAAACGCATGTTAATCTCTCTCTCAATAAGGGTTAGATGGCGAGGTCACCAGCGGTATAACGACCGCCTTTACCTGGTTCTTGTTTATCGGCCCAAAATAACGGGCATCAAATGACAACACGCTTTGGTCGGTCATCAAGAGCAATTCAGACTCGTTTAACGCCACATGGTTGACACGCCAGCCGGACAGTGCACGACCGCTGCCATCCCTTTTTTGGGGCTTGCTGTATGGCAGGTGCTCGCCATTGACCTGCACGCCATTCGGCGTGAAAGACACGGTGTCGCCTCTTGCTGCCACCACTTTCTTCATCATGTAGCCCAATCCTCCGGGACAAAAACCCGCATGGATGTAACCTCTGGCAAGTGCATCCTGAAATACAGGGCGGTTGGGCGGGCAAAAAATCACGTATTCACCCACCTGAATGGGCCGTTGTGTCATCCAATAAACCCCCACGGGAATACTCGGGCTGGTGTTGATGCGGATACCGGCCATGTGCAACGCACCGCCTAACGCAATCAAACCCAGGCCCGTCACAGCAGCCCCAATGACCGCCTTCGTTAATATAGGATTCATATGGAAATCAGCCCCTCTTCAACTCGCACCCCACGCAAGGTGTCGCTCGCCAAAGGGGCAGGCAGTGCTGCACGCGCGGTAAAAATCGCGTCCTGAAAATACAGGGGTTGTCGGCCATAAATCGCCGGCATGCCAGCCATGTACACCACCATGTCGCCTGCCTCACTGATTTCACCGTCCGCGTTCTTTTTAGGCCCCGGCATGCGCAAACATTCATCGACCGTCAGCAAGGCGCGCTGCACTTCCTGAATGGTCCGTGATACCTGCCCTAACATCGCACTCGTGCGTCGGCCGCTGGTGGTGATTTGCTCTTTGATGATGGTGGTTTGTCCGGTGAGCTTGGACAGATGTTCTGCGGTTTCAATGCGATTGGGCGGGTAGGCGTTTTGAATGTGGCAGTTAGACGTGATGGTTTCATCCGGCCCATAGCCACTCTCACGGCTTTTGAGCTGATTAATGTCCTGACAAATGAGGTAAAACTTGATGCCATAACCCG
>CAMAYA010000043.1 GCA_945862275.1 Legionella genomosp. 1
CACTGGCATCAATGTAGCTGATGCCATCCCCCAGTTGTCGAACGCATACAGCGTTTGCAACTTCAAAAAAAAACGGTAGTGCTGGGTTTCAATCCATGCGCTACCGAAAGATCTATTCCTCACCAATCAGCGCATCGAATGCCAGGGCCTCTTTGTTCTCTGCTTGTTTTTCAAAATCGGTTCGGTAATCTGGCAATAGCTCCAACAATCCAGTGACTCGTAAAATCGCATCGTAAAATTCACGGCGAAACCCGCGTAAATCAATGTTGATGGCCTCAGCACGCTCAATATAAGTGGCTAGTTTGTTAACAATAGCCTCTGGATCATCGGTTGCTTTTTTTAACAGCGAACCAAAGTCCGTTGACAACGCAATCAAGGTTGCCTGACTCTCTGCAATGAGTATTTGATGGTTGTTTTCTAGCGTTTGGAATTGCTCACCCATTTCAATCAGCGCCGTGCGTTGCTGTTCCAAATCGTCACGAACCATCCCACCCGGTTGATCTTTATCTTTAGTGTCTTCGCCAGACAACAAATAATCAATAAATAATTTTTGCGCATAGATCTGATAATCATGCGCTTGCTGAAGAATGATGCCGTTAAACACATTTTTTAACGGCACACGGAGCAATTGATAATACACGCTCTTTTGATCATGGGCAGCTGTCGCCAATTGACCCGGCGGCAAATGAATGTTGAATCGCGCAAGAATTCGCTCTGCCGTGAGCACGCCATAGGTTGAAAACCATGCCGACCAATCCGTTTGTTCTTGTCTCTCGTTCATCATGCATCCCGTATGATTTTTTTATTTATAATGTCAAGGAGCTGGAGTTTCATGAGCTTCAAGGGGATTAAAAGGTTCCCCACTGCGAATCAGATCTGTTACATATTGTGCGGCAGACCTTTCTTCTCCCATCAATATCCGATACTTTTCTTGAGTCATCTTTTTCCGCTCAGCATCAAGCAGCACCCCTTCATTTTCATCATCTAGTACGCAACCCAATTGCATCATTTGACAATACACTGCTTCATGAACACCATTTACTTGTGCGTGAGTAAATTCTTGTTTATCATGACGTCTCAGGTTTTTAATTGTCATCTTGCCCGGCGCATCAAACGCAACATCGAAACTCAAGTTTGGTTTATGAGAGATTGGCGTCGCACCTAATCCTGTTATTTGTCCTAATTTGTGGCCAGTAGCAGCCAACCTATCAAACAACTTGGCTCGCTCATCAGGGAGAATCTCGCCCAGGTATTCATAAAGCAAAAAATCATGCGCCATCAATGTGCTCATTGCAGCAGCCCAAGTATCATAACCTGCTTGTTCCCCATTAAAAAGCTTCTTAGCTCCCTCGATTACTTTATCCTGTTGCGGCTTTCTTTCAGCGTCTTTTTCCTGATAATATATGCTTTTTTGCTTTAAACGGATGTTCTCCGCAGCAATTTTTGCATCGACCTGATTCTTATAATGAGTAGCCTGTTGATTTGCAATTTTTTTTTCATCTTCTGTAGCCATTTTCATTCTCCGGTAACCGATCAAAATAAAACCCATTTGCTTTATCATAACACATTAATAACGGGTTGTCATCCCAGTCACTGAGTACGTATCGACGATAGGTAACGCCGTGATGAACATAAGTGGTAAGCCCTGGCTTGTGGGTGTGCCCGTGGACCAGTATATGAACACCTAGCGTTCGCATATGATTTAACACCGTCGTTACGACCACGTCCATTTGCAAAGGCGGTTTAGTCCGGTTAGATTGGCTGCGTGTGCGCACTGTATTCACCAATCGTTCGCGAAAGGCCAGAGGAAAACACATGAAAGCCCGTGGAAAGACGCGATTGCGTGTAAGGCGACGTAACCATTGATGACCTCGATCTGCAGTACAATAGCGATCACCATGCACCAGCAATACGCGCTCATCGCCTAACCTAATAATAGAAGGCTCTTTCAACATCGTGATGCCAGCCAGTGCCGCAAACGCATGGCCTAATAAAAAATCGCGGTTTCCTGGCATAAAATACAGCGCAACGCCCTGCTGGCTTAACCCCGCCAATTGATGGATGATCGAAGAACTCCATGCGTCCAACGCATCATCCCCGGGCCATACATGAAAAAAATCACCTAATATGTACACAGCCCGTGTGTGAGTGGATGCCCATTGAATAAAACGCTGAAATCGCTCGGTAATGGTTGCTTCATCAGGGTGCAAATGAAGATCGGATATAAATACCGCATCTATCATAATGGCTCAATTTGAATGCGATCATCCTGAATGAAAATTTGACATGGAGAAGACGTGGGCTCAATGGCATCGCTTAACCGATAAATACCTGCAATGGAGAGCAGCTCGGCATCCAATGACTGGCAAAATATACGGGCCTGCTTGTCACCCGAAATGCCTGCCAAGGCGCGGCCTCGCAATGCGCCATATACATGGATATTACCATCTGCCAGTAATTCAGCGCCGTGACTCACAGACGCGGTCACCACTAGGTCCCCGCCTTTGCTCACAATCTGTTGACCTGATCGCACGGGCATGGTCACCAATTTGGTTTTAATCACTTCCGAAGCCACGTCAGTAGCCAATGCGGGGTTGTCTCCAATCCAGGGTTTGTCTTGATTTGAGGAACCGTTTAACACCCCAAGTCCTTGTGATTGGGCTAGCACATTGAGCAATGCGCTGCCCCCTTGAAGGGCCACAGGAACAAGCCCGCAGGAACGAAGGGAGGTACAAAGGGCCGTTAAATTAAATTGCCCTACGTCGAGTGCCGTCTCGGTTAGTCCTGAACAATCCAGTACCACCGGCGTGCGATCAAATAACCGAGGTGCTTTGGAAACCACCATGGCCAATTGTTCTGCAAACATCGTGCTATCTGTTTCCAGTAATTGCAAGACGGTCAATGTATACAACCGGCCTTTTAATTTAAATGCTTGTGATTTCAAAGTATTATCGATCATGGCGGCGATATCCAACGTCTGTTTTTTTGTTTATACTAGCATCTCTACCGCGTAATAAAAATAACTAAGGGTGACTCACGTGGAAAAATTATGGTTGAAGTCTTACCAACAAGGCGTTCCGGCTGAAATCAACCCGAATGAGTATGCATCTCTCGTGGAATTATTCAATGAATCATGTCTAAAATACTCGAGCCATGTCGCATATATGAACTTGGGCTCATCGCTGAGTTATGAACATGTACACCAGCTGAGCGGCCAATTTGCCCAATACCTGCAGCTACTGGGTCTGCAAAAAGGCGCGCGGGTGGCGCTCATGATGCCCAATATTTTGCAATATCCTGTTGCCCTTTTTGCAATTTTGCAGGCAGGATTGACCGTAGTGAATATCAATCCTCTCTACACGTGTGACGAACTAACGTACCAGCTCAATGACTCGGGTGCAGAAGTGATTATCGTCATGGCCAATTTTGCCAAAACCGTTGAAAAAGCGCGGCTCAAAACGCCTCAATTAAAACACGTTGTGGTCACTGAAATGGGTGATTTGTTTCCTCCTGTAAAGCGGCTTATTGTAAATGCCGTTGTGAGATACATCAAACGCATGATACCTGCCTATGACATCCCAGATGCCACTTCGTTCAACCAAGCCCTAAAACAAGGTGCCGATGGCAATAAACTCCGACCTGCGGCCCTAGCGCACGATGACATCGCCTTTATACAATACACTGGCGGGACCACCGGGGTATCCAAAGGGGCCATGCTGACGCACGGGAATATGATAGCAAATGTGCTGCAAGCTTCCGCTTGGATATCCCCTTTATCGGTGAACAGCAGCGATATCGTTGTAACGGCTTTGCCGCTCTATCATATTTTTTCGTTGACCGCAAATTGTTTGATTTTTTTCAGAGCCGGAGCGAAGAATATCTTGATCACGAATCCACGAGATATCGCAGGATTTATCAACGAAATAAAGCAGACAAAATTTACAGCCATCACAGGAGTCAATACATTATTCAATGCCTTGTTGAATCATCCGAGTTTTTCCACTATTGATTTCTCAACCTTGAAACTCGCATTATCCGGCGGAATGGCGTTGCAAAAGAGCGTGTCGGTTCGTTGGCATGAAACAACCCAATCACCCATCCTTGAAGCATATGGTTTAACGGAAACAAGCCCTGCCGTCACGATTAATCCCATGTACCTTACGGAATATAATGGCAGCATCGGCTTGCCGCTACCCTCCACGGAGATATCCATTCGTGATCCTGAGGGGCGCGAGCTTCTGCTTGGCGAACAGGGTGAATTATGCATCAGAGGACCTCAAGTCATGCCCGGTTACTGGCAGCACCGAGAAGAAACCGCGCTGGTTTTTTGGCCTGATGGATTTTTACGGACGGGCGATATTGTCATGATGGATGAGAAAGGTTTTATCTATTTGCTCGACCGCATCAAAGACATGATTTTAGTCTCTGGATTTAACGTGTACCCCAATGAAATTGAGCAAGTCATTGGTCTCATGCCCGGCGTGCTGGAAGTTGGCGCGATTGGTGTGGTGGACTCCCTAGGTGGGGAAAAAGTAAAAGCATGCATTGTAAAACGTGACCCATCCTTAACGACCGATGACGTCCTGGCGCATGCTCGCCAACATTTAACCGCATATAAAGTGCCTAAGATCATTGAATTTTATACCGAGTTACCGAAGACCAATGTGGGTAAAATATTGAGGCGCGCATTGAAGTAGCTTGCTTTTCTAGGTATTCTAGAGCGACCCATTGTAAACAAGGAGTGAGGCTGTGTCAGCCATTGTTGCCCGCTTTGAAATACCTTATACCCAACTGCTAAATCCCTTAGGTGAATTGTGTGGGCCGCTGCCCGCGTATGCCGACGATTCCGCTGTTTTACTTGATCTCTATCGAAACATGGTGCGTGCGCGTCTGTTTGATAAGAAAGCCATTGCCTTGCAACGCACGGGCAAAATGGGGACGTATGCTCCCATTAACGGTCAGGAAGCCATATCTACAGCCATTGGGCACGCCATGCGTATCGACGATGTATTTATTCCCTACTACCGTGATTATGCAGCTCAATTTCAACGCGGCGTTAAAATGTCAGAAATTTTGGCCTACTGGGGTGGCGACGAGCGCGGCAGCCAATTTGCTTGTGACTCCGAGGACCTGCCCATTTGCGTCCCCATCGCTTCGCAATGTTTGCATGCCGCCGGTGTGGCCTTTGCCTTTCAATACCGACAAGAAAACCGTGTGGCTGTCGTTTGCATTGGGGATGGAGGCACCTCTGAAGGCGATTTTTATGAGGCCATGAATGTCGCAGGCGCTTGGAAACTACCTGTTGTGTTTGTTATCAACAGCAACCAATGGGCCATTTCCGTCCATATCTCGCAACAAACCGCTGCACAGACGCTGGCTCAAAAGGCCATTGCCGCCGGATTTGAGGGGGTTCAAGTGGACGGGAATGATATTTTGGCAACACGGCAAGTCGTTGGTGAAGCCATCGAAAAAGCACGCTTTGGCGGGGGCCCGACTTTGATTGAAGCCCTGACATTCCGTCTGTGTGATCACACCACAGCAGACGATGCAACCCGCTACCAACCACAAGAAGACGTGGATGCCGCACTTATCAATGAACCCATTCAACGCTTTAAACGTTTTCTCGAGCAGCAACACCTCTGGGATGAGGTACAAGAAAGCGCGTTGCTGGCTGCCTGTGTGAAAGAAGTTCAAGACGAAGTAGATGTCTATTTAAATCGTCCTATCCAACCCATTAGCAGTGTATTTGACTATCATTTTGAAACCATCCCCGATTACTTAATGGAGCAACGGGCCATTGCCATGGAGGAGTCTCCAGATGCCTGATATTACATTAGTAGAAGCCGTTACCCAAGCGTTGGCTTATGAGCTCGCGCATGACGAAAACATTGTCATTTTTGGCGAAGACGTGGGTAAAAATGGTGGCGTATTCCGCGCAACGCAAGGCTTGCAGGCCCAGTTTGGTGCGCGTCGTGTGTTTGATTCTCCTTTGGCTGAATCCATGATTGCCGGCCTTGCCGTTGGCATGTCATTGCAAGGTTTAAAACCCGTTGCTGAGTTCCAATTCATGGGATTTATTTACCCGGCGATGAACCAAATCATTTCTCATGCGGCTCGCATGCGCAACCGTACGCGTGGTCGACTTCACTGCCCACTGGTGTTTCGTGCCCCATTTGGCGGCGGCATTCGTGCGCCTGAGCACCATTCCGAGAGCACAGAGGCCCTTTTTGCGCACATACCCGGACTGCAGGTGGTCATTCCATCTTCACCGAAACGCGCCTATGGTTTGCTGCTGGCCGCCATGCGAAATCCGGATCCGGTTATTTTTCTAGAACCAAAACGTATCTATAGGCTGGTCAAACAGCCCGTGCCCGACGATGGTCAAGCACTGCCTTTAGGCACGTGTTTTACGCTGCAAGAAGGGGACGATGTCACGCTCATTAGCTGGGGGGCCAGCATGCATGAAACCTTGCAAGCGGCCAAACAATTAAACGACGAGGGGCTTTCCTGTGAAGTCATTGACGTGGCGACCATCAAGCCACTCGACATGGAAACCATTTTGCAATCGGTTGAAAGAACAGGCCGTTGCGTGATCGTACATGAAGGGGCTAAAACGTGTGGTGTGGGTGCTGAAATCTCAGCACAAATCATGGAAAATTGCATGTCAGACTTATTGGCGCCGGTGCAACGCGTCACAGGTTACGATGTAGTGATGCCCTACTTTCAATTAGAAAAACACTATTTGCCAAGCGTGGCACGCATCAAAGCCAGTGTTTTAAGTTTAATGGAGTAATCATGAATATATTCAATTTACCAGACTTAGGCGAAGGCTTGCCGGATGCGGAAATTCACGAGTGGTTTGTGAAGGAAGGCGACACCGTCACCCTCGATGAACCATTGGTCTCCATGGAAACTGCAAAAGCGGTCGTCGACGTACCCTGCCCGCAAAGCGGCATCATCGCCAAGTTGTTTGGCAAGCCGGGTGATGTCATTAAAACAGGCGATCCACTGGTTGAATTTGCAGCCGACGCAACCACACGCGTCGACAAAGGCACGGTGGTGGGCAATTTAGAAGAAAGCACTGACGTCAGTGACGATCATTTTATTATTGGCTCGGGTCGCTCAAGTCCGCGCGCTATGGCCACGCCAGCGGTTCGAATCTTAGCTAAAAAACTAAACATTGATTTAAACGCATTCTTAGGCTCTGGCGCACATGGCCTTATTACGCGTGAAGACGTCCAGCACGCTGCAGATGTACAATCAAAGCCGCCTGAAGGATTTGAACCGCTACGCGGTGTACGGCGCGCCATGTTAAACAGCATGGTGTTATCGCATCGAGACGTTGTGCCGGTGAGTATTTTTGACGAAGCGAACATTCATGCCTGGAAACCACAAACAGACATCACTGTTCGTCTTATCCGCGCAATTTTACATGCATGCAGCATAGAGCCCGCGCTTAATGCATGGTTTGATACTCAGCATAGTGCTCGCCAATGCGTTGAAGCACTGCATTTAGGCCTGGCCATGGATAATCAGGAAGGCCTCTTTGTGCCGGTTATTCGTGATGTAGCGGATCACACGGATCGCAGTTTGCGTAAAACCATTGATGACTACAAGCATGCAGTGCGTGAGCGAACTGTGCCTGCGGAACAGTTAAAGGGTGCGACATTTATCCTCTCTAACTTTGGGAAATTTGCAGGTCGCTTTGCTAGTCCGATTATTGTTCCACCCATGGTGGGTATCCTTGCGGTTGGGCGACTATATGAAGGCGTAGTGAGCAACAAAGGATCAGTTGCAGTGCATCGCCTACTGCCCTTGTCGTTGAGTTTTGATCACCGGGCTGTAACGGGTGGTGAAGCGACGCGATTTTTAGGGGCGGTGATGGAGTCATTATGCAAGCCCTGATCAATCTGGTTCATCATAAAAGCCAGACGACAACCAGCCAACGCCAAGCGCGGTTCAATGATTTGTGAAGCAGAACGTTGGTAACGGTAGTCAATATAGTTGTCATATGGGAGCGCATAGGCCATTTTCACCGCCAATGCATGCGATTCTTTCGCCCAGTGCATGGGATTTGAATCAATGCTGGCCATCTCGCAAGGCCAGCGTTGTTCAAGGGCTGCCGCACGATGTTTTACCCAAGCATTCCCATATCGGCGCTTGCCAACCAACAGACCGGCTCCCTTGTCCCAATACGCATGAAGATTTTTTGCAAACGGGATTTTATGCAACACGACAAAATTTCCACCCCGATCCCCTTCAGTATATCGCCAACTCACCCGTGTTACAGCATGCAATGGCTGATGAATATCGCCCGCGACATGCACCAAAATACGAAGTGCAATCCCTTTTGCATATGCACTCGCCTTCGGATTTAATAGCACTTGCTTTGATTTTTCAACCGCCTGCACGGCATTGATCCTGGGAAGGTCGAGCAAGCGACTCCCGTCAGTTGAAAAGGGGATGTCAATATAATGCATGGCATCATAGGCGTGCGTTCGTGAACGAATGCTATCTAGCCATGTTGAGGCGTTCACCAAGGACTGCGGTTTCTTATCGTATTCAACCGCCCGATTATATGCATTAAAGGTAATTTTTGCGTGACGCGTTAGATTGTCGTAAGCAATTTGTGTGATCAGCCGGTGGCCTAACGCGTTCCAGCTGAAGCCCATGGGGGAGAGCAATGAACAAAAAAGGATAAGAATACATTGTAGGTTGGTCCGTGGCCCAACCATGGCATTCAATTCATCACCGATGTTGGGCCGAGGCCCAACCTACACATTTCAATCCGCCCTCACCGTTCGTCCTTGTGGCCGTTGTTGTGAACGTTGGCCGGTTGCTTGTCTTGCTACACGCGCATTGGGAGCGAACCCACGCGT
>CAMAYA010000044.1 GCA_945862275.1 Legionella genomosp. 1
GGCCTCTGCCGGAATAAACATCACGGCACCATCGGTGGTTTCGTTTGGAATGATGTATTTTTCGGCAATGTCTTTGATGTGTTTTTGCAAATCTTGGCGAAACTGTTGCTGCAACGATTTGCGTTCCACGGAAGTCGCATCTGTATTCATGAGTTTTTGATAGGTTTCTAAGGGAAATTTCGCATCAATGACGATATTTCCAGTCGGTTCTGGCAAAAACAAGATACAATCGGCGCGCTTTTGATTGCTTAAGGTGTATTGAAGGCTGTAGTGATTGCTGGGAATCATGTTAGCTATCAATGATGCCAACTGCACCTCGCCGAAGGCTCCTCGTGCACGTTTATCCACTAAAATATCTTGCAGGCTCACAACGTGGGAGGATAGTTCTGTGATTTTCTTTTGCGCCTCATCAATGACTGCCAAACGTTTCACCACGTCTATAAAGGTAGACGATGTTTTCTCAAAGCCTTCGGTGAGTCGGTGGTTGACTTGCTGGGTCAAGCTTTGCAAATGGTTTCGTATTTCTTCTGTTAAGGATTGCAGATGGGCGGTCAATGAGCTCGCGTGTTGTTTGAAGCTATGGTTGATTTGTTCCCGCACATCGTTCATTTGCCGTTGGACGGTGTCTGAGATGAGTTGCTGGCTGCTAATATGACCCTGTGTAATTTTTTCATGGATGCTGTGTTGGCCCGTTTGATAGGCTTGTTGAACTTGTATGTGTAACTGATGCAGTTGCGTGGTCAGTGCTTGTTGATATTTTTCGTGGTGTAAATCAGCGATGAGCCGGTGTTGATTTTGACGGCGTAATACCCATACCGTCAGTAGGCATTGTATTAGAATGACTGCCAGGGCAATGATGGATGCAATGAATACATTCTGCATGGTTAATCGACTCGGTTGGAATACAGTGGGTAAGTATACTGGGTTAATGGCCATTTGTTCAATTTTTTTAACGACCGGGATATATTGAGCGGCATTGTTGGCTGAGTGAAATGAGCCCAACTGCAAATAAAAAGGCCCTTGGGCATGACGACTAATATGGCTGACATTGTTCATTCCATAAATGGTCGTCCTGGAATGAGCGCAGTTCACTGCCATCAATGATAGTAAAAAAAAATACAAGTCGGTGTTGTGTTTTTTTGTTGCTTGGCAATGCAATGCCCAGGTTTGGTTCAAAATTTAGTCAGTTATCATAACTTACGGGCATCCAAAAGGATGTCGTTTTGTGCGTTAGGAAACAACACCAATAACACCTTCAACCAACTGATTGACCAAACCAGGCCCCTCATAAATCAACCCGGTATAAACCTGCAACAGCGAAGCCCCGGCCTCCAGTTTTTCACGCGCCACCTCGGCGCTGTCTATTCCACCGACGCCAATCAGCGTCACCGCATCCCCCACCACCGATTTTAACACCCGCAGACAATCCGTTGATCGAGCGGCCAATGGCCTCCCACTTAAGCCGCCCAACGAATCCCCGTGCGGCAATCCATGCACGGCACTGCGATCGCACGTCGTATTCGTCGCAATCATGCCATCCATTCCGCACGACACCATCACATCGGCCATTTTTTTTAGCGTTTCATCGTCTTCATCGGGCGATATTTTCACCACCAGGGGCACGTAACGCTGATACATATCGGATAAATGCAATTGCTCTTCGCGCAGTTGATGGATTAAATCATGAAAATATTTCCCCTGCTGCAACTGGCGCAAATCCGGCGTGTTGGGTGAGGATATGTTGATGGTGACATAGGACGCGCGAGCGTAGACTTTCCGCAAACAATAGATATAATCATCCACCGATTGATTGAGCGGCGTGTCTTTGTTTTTGCCAATATTAATTCCTAGAATGCCTTGAAATCGCGCACGACTGATATTTGTTAGCAACGCATCAACGCCCTGGTTATTAAACCCCATGCGATTGATAATGGCATGCAGTTGTGGCAGTCGAAATAACCGTGGTCGTGCATTACCCAGTTGCGGACGAGGGGTTACGGTACCGACCTCGATAAAAGAGAACCCCAGTTTGGCCAACGCGTCTAAATGCTCGCCATTTTTATCAAGCCCCGCTGCCAACCCTATTGGATGAGGAAAGTCGAGGCCCAATGCATGGACTCTTTTCGTTTTTGGTGTTCGGAATAAACCCGCAGGCACATAATCCATAGCCGACAATGCCAGCGCGTGAGCCGTTTCAGGATCAAGACTGAATAAAAGGGGTCGAACAAACGAATACATGAGCCAATACTCCAAAAAAGGAACCGATTAAAATGCTAAATGATGTCATAACGCCATGCAAAGTAAAATTAATCCCTGCCGATATTAAATCAAAGCCTGTCATTAAAAACCTTGCTCGTTTTTATGTGTATGAACTATCCCGGTATAGTGGGGAGGATATCCCAGAAAGTGGTCTATTTGAAGCCGATGAGGCTTCCTTCCATTATGATCATTACTGGAATAAACCTGGGTATTATCCTTTTATTATTCGGGTAGATAATCAATTGGCAGGATTTGTTCTCATCAATAAGAAAGGCAGTAGTAAAAAGGTGAACTGGCATCTGGTCGAGTTTTATATCCTGGCCAGCTTTCAAAATAAAGGGATTGGCCGTCAAATCGCGCTGCAACTTTTAAATCAGTTTCCAGGCCTTTGGGAAATAGCACAAATGCCGAACAATTTACCAGCAATACACTTTTGGCGCTCAGTCATCCAAAAATTTACGAACGGCCAATACACCGAAGCAAAGAAACGGATTCGAAATCCTCATCCACATGAGATGATTATCCAGCAATTTACGAGTCCAATGCTCTTTACTAAACCTTAACACATTCACGATGGCGGTTTCGCACTCTACACACTAATCTTAACACAAGGGATGATATGTCTTGCTCAGCTAACACTTACGAGATAGGAGGCCTGACTTTAGATGTCGTGTGCATGCTTAACGGATGTTAAGAAGCCTAACTCATCTAACAAGGCTCCCACTGTTTTACTTAGAACTGTAGCCAGACTGTCATCCGCCTTTTTTTCAGCTATACTATGCCCATTCATATCTACACGGGGGCGCTCATGCGATCAATCATTCAATGTATCCTTGCAATGACCTGCTCTTTTTTGTTAATTCAGGGAAACGCGAGCAGCCTGAAAGAGATAGAGCAAAACTTAAGTGACACCATAATCACCACAAAAATCACGACTCAGTTTACAAAAAATGTGCTTTTAAACCCATTAAAAATTTCCGTTTCTACAGAACAAGGACAGGTGACCTTACGCGGGCACGTCAAAAACAAAGAAGCCTTTGTGGCAGCACTTCGGCTAGCAAAAGAAACCAAAGGCGTTGCATCTGTCAACACGGAAAATTTAGACATCAAACACGTCAACACTGCTCTCACTGATGCATACATTACCACTAAAGTGGAAGCCGCGGTCCTCGAAGCCAAAGTGTTCGATGATGAATCCATTCCGCTGGTGGGTATTAATGCCACCACCATCAATGGAGTGGTTACCTTAACGGGTGAAGTCAAACAGAGTAAATCGATTACGGCAATATTAAAGCGCGCCTATGCGGTTCGTGGCGTCAAAAAAATCATTTCAAACTTGCATGTTAAACTCTAGAGATGTCTAAATGAAACCCATTGCTCTGCACATCAGTTGTGAACACACCGTTGATATAGGTGCGCTCTATATCGCCAATTATTTGCAGCAACGGTTTTGTCATCAAACGGAAGATTTGATTAAGGGACACATTGAAGGCGGCGCTCAAGTGCTACACCTCTCTATTCGCAGCTTTCCTCTCGAACTCAATGGCGTTAAACGGAATGCTGGCATTGGTCTTTTATATGATCATACGCGCCACGGCGAGCGAGAAGTAGCCCGGATTTGGAGAGGCCTCCTGCTTCAACAAACACCCACCTACCGCGTACGCATGAATTACCCCTATCATGGACATAGCGATGGATTGCACCATTCGCTACGCAAACAATATACTGAACACGATTACCTCGGCCTGGAGATAGAATGCAATCAAGCGCTACTCGAGACCTGCGAATCGCGTGATGAACTGGCCCAGGTCCTATCGTCTAGCCTGCAGGAATTATTGCTGGTGTTGTGAACTGGATTTACACCAAGCACCTAGGACACAGCCCATAAATATTCAACGCGTGATCGGTCATTTTAAACTGCGCACGTTCAGCAATCATTTTTTGGCGTTGCTCTATGATCTCATCAATAAACTCTTCGACCAAACCACATTTAACACAAACCAAATGATCATGATGCGGCCCTTGATTCAACTCAAACACCGAGAAGCCACCCTCGAAATTATGTCGACTAACCAACCCTGCCGTTTCAAATTGCGTGAGAACACGATAAACAGTGGCCAAACCCACGTCTTCACCCGTCTCCAAAAGGGCTTTGTATACGCCTTCTGCACTGAAGTGATGCTCAACTGATTGCTCGAGAATCTGTAAAATTTTGAGCCGTGGCATGGTTATTTTTAATCCTGCTTCTTTTAACTGCTGATTTTCTTCCATCGAGTCTCCTTCAATCCGCCATGACGTGTTATCATGACTGCATTTTTCACCTTAGGAAAAAAAATGCAAATTAGAACGATTATCATTAGCGTTAGTTTAGCACTTTCACTGACGAACTGCATGTCTTATGATTTTTCAAGACGGGTTGTGCAACAAGGCAATTTACTCTCACCACAAAAAATCAACCGATTGCAAATCGGCATGAGTAAAAACGATGCGGCTATCTTAATGGGAACCAGTTTGATAAGCCCTACGTTTAATGACAATCGGTCGGATTATGCTTACACGTGGCGAAAAGGGAATAGTGCGACGGCTATGCGTCATTTAACGTTGTATTTTACACATGAAAAATTGGCTCGCATTGAGCATCAGCCTTAACGCTTTCGCTGGGCACGCTGCCGTCTCGTTTCCATAGGATCAACACGTAAAGGCCTGTACAGTTCAACCCGATCGCCGGGTTGAACAAACAAGTCTCGCGAAACCGCCCGCGAAAAAATCCCCACAGACGCATCAACCAAGTCAGGGAACTGTTCTAAAAACCCCGACCGCTCCAACGCCTTCGCAACGGTCATGCCTTCCACGAAAGGAATCACTGCTTGCAGCGCATTTTCGCCGGCAGGAATATAAACCACCTCAACAGGTGCCATGCAACACCTGAGCACGATCACAAAACGAGTCCACCATCATATCGGTGACTTGCTCAAACACCGGTCCTAAAAACATCGAAAACATCCGACCAGCAAACTCAAACTCCAAATCAAATGAAATTTGACACCCATTGTTTAACTCATCAAAGCGCCAAAATCCTTCCAAATGACTAAAAGGACCATCCACCAACCGTATTTCAATCATTTTATTCGTTTGCAAACGATTGCGGGTGGTAAAGGATTTGCTGATCCCTGCCGCGGCAATCACCAAGGTCGCCAACACCTCATCTTCATCCCGATGATGCACTTCACTTTTAGAAAAATAAGGCAAAAATTCTGCATAACGTTCAACATCATTGACCAAATCATACATTTGTTCACATGAAAAACCCACTTGGCGTGATTTTTTAACCGTGGTCATTGCGTAACTCCGTTATTTTTCGTGATGGATAAAACCTGTGACGACAACCAAATCGCTAGATCTTGAATTTCCGCCATACAGAGCGTGTGCTCCATCGGATACTCATGCCATTGAACTTGTTTAAATCCTTGAGACAACAACCAATCACAACTGTGCTTAGTCCAGCCAGGTAAAACAACCGGATCAAATTTCCCTGCTGCAATCCAAATCGGGGTATTCAAGTCAAGCGCGGGCTTGCATTCACCAGACAACGGCAAATAACCAGATAAAGCAACAACGCCTGCCAATGGGGTGGTGGCATGCAAACCGGTTCGCAGGGCCATCGCCGCACCTTGCGAAAAGCCAGCCAAAAAGATTTGGTGAGACAAAAACCCATCCGCGCACTGTTGTTCAATCACCTGCCGAATCAAACCTTCTGATTGCAGTATACCGTCTCTGTCTTCACGATCAGTCAATTTCATGCCTACAATATCATACCATGCACGCATCGACATCTTGTTATTCAATGTCACAGGGCGAACGGGTGCATCCATAAATACATGTCGAACAGGTACCGTTAAAGGCAATTGCGCTGCCAAGCCAGCCATGTCTTTGGCATCAGAGCCCAAGCCATGCATCCAAATCACACAAGCCAACGCCTGCTGCTGGGGTTCTTTTATATAAACGCTCAAAGCCTAAGCCTCCAAGAAAATGCAAATTATCGCCAATGTGCGAGCACATGGCAAGCAAGTATAGACAGCACGTACGTGAAATGCTCGCCCTAATGACCTAAAAGAGAAATAAACGCCTCTTCCGTTAACACGCACACCCCCAGCGCCAACGCATCCTTTAATTTTGAGCCTGCCTCGCTCCCAGCGACCACATAATCTGTTTTTACAGACACGCTTCCCGTTACCTTAGCATCACGCGCGAGCAGTGCCGCCTTGGCATCGAAGCGACTCATGCTCGCTAACGTACCTGTTAAAACCACTGTTTTTTGATAAAATACATGATTAGCATCCGCAATTGGTGCCCGTTGAACCGGCCAATGCACACCATAGGCCAATAACTTATTCACCACCTCTAGATTATGGGGTTGTGCAAAAAAATGCGTGACGTAAGCGGCCCCCACAGGTCCAATGTCATTTAATGCCATTAATTGCTCGGTTGAAGCGGTTTGCAGAGACGGCAAATCAAGAAAGTGACTCGCCAATACCCGCGCGCTGGCCTCTCCTATTTCACGGATCCCCAACGCGTAAACGAACCGTTGGAACGTTGTTTTTTTACTGTTTTCCAATGCCTTCAGTAGGTTTTCAGCTGATTTTTTGCCCATGCGTGGCAAGCCCGCCAACGTATCCCTTGTTAAGCCATACAAATCAGACACATCGGACAGAAGCCCGAAGTCCACCAGCTGATCAATCAAGCTACGACCAAGCCCATCAATGGCCATGGCTTTACGAGAAGCAAAATGCCACACCATTCGCTTTAATTGCGCCTTGCAAAATAACCCGCCCGTGCAACGTGCAACCGCTTCGCCTTCTTCTCGAATCACATCAGCAAAACAAACAGGACAGTGAGCCGGCAAGTCAATGGCAAGCGTTGTCTCAGGACGCTGTTCCATCACCACAGACACCACCTCAGGAATCACATCACCTGCACGCCGGATAATCACCACGTCCCCAATACGAATGTCTTTTCGAATGATTTCATCCATGTTGTGCAATGTGGCATTGCTCACCGTCACACCAGCCACACTCACTGGCTTCAAACGTGCGACAGGCGTCAATGCGCCCGTGCGACCCACTTGGAAATCTACGCCTAACAACGTGGTCATTTCTTCCGCCGCTGGAAATTTATGCGCACATGCAAACCTAGGTGCGCGCGCGACAAATCCTAATATTTGTTGCAACGCACGGCTATCTACCTTGTACACAACCCCATCAATTTCAAACGGCAAGCTTTGACGGCGGCGTTGCATAGACTCATAATATGCCTGACAGCCAGCCATTCCTGTTACCAATTCGCTTTCAGCGGATACTCGAAATCCGAATTGGCTCAATAACTCCAGCTGTTGCATATGGCTATCCGGCAGCTCAATACCCTCCCAGGCACCAACGCCATAACAATAAATCGCCAATGGACGCTTGGCGGTAATGGCTGGATTTAATTGCCGCAAGCTCCCGGCAGCAGCATTTCGTGGATTGGCAAATGTTTTTTCATCCTGCAAACGCGCCGCAGCATTGAACGCTTCAAAACCAGCTTTAGGCATATACACCTCGCCTCGCACTTCTATTCGCGCCGGAGGATGATCTGTCATTAATACCAACGGAACAGCTGCGATGGTTTTAATATTATTGGTAATGTTTTCACCCACATACCCATCCCCTCGCGTAGCCGCCTGCGTTAACACGCCATTCTCATAGGTTAAGTTAACAGCCAATCCATCCAGTTTAGGTTCCGCCGTGAAGATTAAGTGTTGCGCATCACAGCCGAGCTTTTCACTGATGCGTTTAATAAACGCCTGTAATTCATCCGATGAAAACACATTGGCCAGCGATAACATCGGCAAACCATGTTCAAGCGGTTCCAATGCACTCGCAAGAGGCGCGCCCACCCGCTGTGTGGGTGAGTCAGGCGTGATAAACTGCGGGAAACGCGATTCCAATTTTTGCAACGCCTTAAAACAGCGGTCATATTCTACATCAGGAACCAATGGCTCATCCAACCCATAATAATGGTGATCATAGCGTCTGATACGCGTTCTTAACGCGTGAATTTCATTGGGTATAGCATCAACGCCCATGACCTGCTCCTAATTTGATATGAGATAATGCCCCATTATAAAGGAGATTGAACAAATGGCCATTAACCCAGTATACTTATATTGTTGATTTGAAATCTTAAACCTGGTATTCTCGCTCGTCATTTTGAGAGTATCGTGCCTGGCGTAGATCGGGTGGCGATGTTCGTTATGCAATCATTATAGAGAGTGGTATTATGAAAAATGCTATACACCCAGACTACAAAGCAATCAATGTGACCTGTAGTTGTGGTCATGTGTTTGAAACCCAGTCTACATTATGCAAAGACTTGACCATTGAAGTATGTGCCAATTGCCATCCGTTTTATACCGGAAAACAAAAATTGGTCGATACAGGCGGTCGGGTACAAAAATTCCGTGATCGTTATAAGTCCCGTATTACAACTCAGCCAGATGCCTAATTGGTTGTTTGATGTAAAAAATGCGCATATTCATTGCGCATTTTTTTTTTTAATGATTGGATAGGGAGTCACTGATTTG
>CAMAYA010000045.1 GCA_945862275.1 Legionella genomosp. 1
ATAATCCAAGACGCAGTAAATCAAGCTGGAAGTATAGCCACGCAAGAGCTGTTGAGAACCTTTGATACAGATGGTGAGGCTCTACAGCTTGGCTCCGTAAAAATGACAACAAAAGGACAAGTCCTTAAACGGAGATCAAAACGATATCAATCGGGTTGGACGGTACATGCATGCTCATGTGTGGCGGCGCCTATCGCCAAGCCATGGTCGGCACTATAGCATTGTATGATGACAAAGGCGAAAGGCAACACACGATGTACATTGCCGCAGCACCAGAGTATGGAAAAGAGACGTTTAAAGCACGTTTGACGCGAGAAATTGAACGAGCAAGCGCATTATATCTTTCAGCCATTAAAATTGGTGTAGCCGATGGCGCACATGATAACTGGGATTTTTTAATCAAACACACTGACAAACAAACACTCGACTTCTATCATGCGGCTGAATATTTAACGGATGTCGCTGATGCTCTTTTTGCATCCCTCATCGAAAGAAAGCGATGGCTAAACGATCGTTGCCATGAACTCAAGCATACTCAAGGTTCTGCATGGGCAATATTGTCTGAAATGAAACTGTTTGAACAAAGCCTGCTGAATAAACAGCCCATCCTATGGGTTCCAAGCAATAATGATGATGAAATAAAGGGCGCATTGAAAAAGCAAATTGATGCGGCTATAAAAGAAGAGGCGAAACCAAACAAGCCCAAGAAAGTTAGGGAGCAACAACAGAAGTCACTTGCAGCGGCAATCACTTATTTTACAAATAACATTGAAAAATCAAGAATGAACTATGCTGAAAGTATTGCTGCAAACCACCCAATAGGTTCAGGAGTGACAGAAGCCGCTTGTAAGACCATTGTAAAGCAGCGCCTTGGTCAATCAGGCATGCAATGGAAGGATAAAGGGGCCGGTGTAATTTTGAGCCTAAGGGCGTTAACGCATTCTACGGGTCGATGGGAGCAATTCTGGTGCAAAGTAGATCAGTGTGGGCTATCTATGGCTGCATAAATGACATTAATTAGACGCAGCACCATTAAAGTGTTGGAGGGTGTTTTTGCATGGGCCGATGCATAAAGAAGGGAAATGATGATTATAGTGCTGTATTTTTTCCTTGGTACTCTCCATAAATTTAAACCTTCTTTGTAGCGGGAAATTGCCTGAGTGCCGTTGAAATTTGCTGGTACAGCTCAGGTAGCCACCGTGGTTGAGCAAAATTATTGGTTGCAGGTTTTCCTTGGCGCAAGTCATTCGGCGCGATAATCAATTGTATATGGCTTAATCCAACGCGGTGCGCCAGTAAAAACAGTTGATCAATCCCTTTGTCTCCAACCGCAAGGCACCCCACCGATAACGCTTTACCATGCAAGAAAATATTGCCACCCAGTTGGCGTCTCCCATCTTTGCTGGCTTGCAAGCGGTCGAAGCTATTGGGATAGTTGATCATCATGGATAAATGCATGGAACTGAATGGATTTAACGTGGTTAAGCGATATACGCCTTCAGGAATTTGCCCATCCCGCTCCTTCAATTTAGGACCTAAACGGCCACTAAATGCCGTTAGCGGGTAGGTATGAACGTAGTGCCAGGATTGGTTTTCATTTTTAGCCCATAATTGAATGCGCTGTTCTTTTTTAAAAGCCAACAAAGCCACTTCACGCGGTGGGTAGCTGATCCCTGCTTTTGAAAACCAGGATATTAATACCGGTTCCGTTCGAAGACCATAGCGTGTGATAGCGTGTTCAACAGCCTTATCCCAGTTTAATTTAGGCGCCATGCTAAAACTTGTAGCGTTATGCAGCAGTAAATAGAAGGCGATTAAACGATACATAAGGCTTGTGAATAGCGAGGGTAAGACCTATCATAACAAAAATAACCCAATACAACAAATTGGAGGCTTTTGTTTTTTGATGTAAGATGAGAGGCTATTAGTGGTGTTGTAAACAGGAGGTTTTAACCATGCACAATGTATTCAATCGATCTTGCTTATTCGTCTTATTGCTGGGCCTTCCCTTGGTCTCTCACTCAATAGATAAAAATAATCTTCGCGGATTGAGGTATTGTGAAATTATTCTCGCCAAAATGCGCCTGACTTTTTCAGTATACAGCACAATAGGCTTGAATGATTGCCCCGATATGGCATGGGGAAAAATAACGCCATCATCTATTAAGCAGGAAACGGGTTCTTATTTCGTCCATTTAAATGGCCCTCGCTTCATGTTGATGAACGGAGTGAGGAATACGTACTTTGTGGCCAATCAAGTTGTTAATCTGGGTGGGCTTGAAATGCGTGAGGCGGGTGTTTTGCATTTGAGTATTTTAGATCTCGTGAAAGGGGCTGTGCCCTATCGTGAACACGCTGTTGATAGACAAACCACTTGGGTTTATAAAGCAGGGTATCCTGTATACGAGTTGCTGGGGCCTGCGGGCCAGGTATTTGTGATGCAATCCTATAGCATTGAAAAAAGCCCGTTGACTGAAGAACAATTGGCTGGGTTGGGACGCGTGTTAACGTTACCTGATGGATGGCATTTTCGAACGGGTATACTGAAAAAAAATCATGATTTAATTGCAATCAATAATAGAGCAGTTGTAATGCAAGACGAGTTTCTCAATACCTATCAATTGGCAACGAATGATTTTTTGGGTTGAATTCGGATGACTCTCTAATTCTCAGTATTTCCAGCCGTTCGGTCACTGGGAGCCCTTTCATTTGCTTGTTCGGTAATGGTGATATTTGAAATTCAAAACCGTCAAGTCCCTGTAAGATGCGGGTAAACGGCGTTGGGTTTTCTTTGTGATTTCTGGTTGTTTGAGAAGTGCCTTGAAGATAGAGAACACTTCCGAGCCAGATAGGTTGGCTAATATGCCGTAAGTGGTAATTCGAACGCCATAACCGCAGAATATAAACGGCCTGACCTTGGCCTAATGGATATGCCATGATTAACTCGGGCTTTTTATTGATGTATAGCTGCGTCATTAAAGGCAGTTTTTTTGCTGAATATTTCCCGCCGGCGCGCAAGAGTAGTGGGTAAAATAGTGAATCATTTTGTTTTTTCCATCCTTGATTAGTCAATGCACGTTCAAATACGCCAAGTTTGCCTAAATATTGAATGTTAAATAACCCAATACGCTGTCCAATACGGTTCGTTGTGAAAACAGGGAGCACTGGCTCTGTTTGGTTCCACCACGCATGATGGGATAATATGAATTGCTGTTGATATGGGGCGTGATCAAGCACCGCTTGTTTAAAATAACGTATTGATGTTATGGCGGTAGCGAGAAGTAAGATGACGCCGGTAGAGATAATCCATATTTGAACGCAAGCACCTGCGGATGTAACGGTCGTGTTACGTCGAAATAAAATCCAATGCGAAAGACTGAATGTTACGCCAACCAAGTAAGCGGCTAAAATGCTTGTAGCCCAATTGTCGCCTAAATAAAGGAGTGCCAGCCCACTGAGAAAAAGGATAACGTTTAATCCACTGCAGAATATCTGCATGACAATAGTTCGGTGGTAAGCTTGAATGTAGAGGATTAAAAAGCTAAAAATCGCAGTGGCGAGCGTCAGGTTGGCTGCGAGCAACGATGGCGTGAAACTGAAGTGCAATTGTGCCGAGGGTACGGGTGTGTTTATGAACGAGGTGAGCGCCCAGGTCAGCAGGCTGCATGTAAAACACAAGCATATCCAGTAACGGAGCATACGCCAATCGCGGGAATACATTGCATACAAGGAGACTGATAATGCAAAGACGAGCAAGGGGAATGGGTGAATAAAAAACCTCATGAAAATAAAAAAAACATCGAATGATTGCGTACGCAAGCTTTGTAAAAAAAGATAGATTGCCTTATTGATTTCAACCATCCATGTGCTTTGTATCACCAACAGGACGAGCCCTACGGCGAATAAAAAGAAGATGAGCAATATAAACAGTAAATTTTTGGTGGTTCCTCTGTTCTTCGTATCGTTTTTTGGTGAGAGTTTTTTTATGAAGCGGCCAAATTGGGCGTTTTGCTCGGCCCAGTACCAAAACTGATTTAATTGCATCCGGGCTATATGACTGGCATGTCGATACACCCATCGCATGCCTAAGCTAATAAACCATGCCGCTACTAATAATGCAAGTATCAGCATGAATAGACGCGTGGCGCGCTCAGGGGATAACTCGCTGCTGGCGGCTCCAATTAATACGCCTGGCATGACATATAAAAGTGCCCAGCCAATGGCAGACACGATATTTGCAAATAAAAAATACCAGCGGTTCATGTGCAACATGCCTGCAATGACTGGAATGATAGAGCGAAGTGGGCCAAAAAATCGGCCAATTATGACGCTTTTTCCCCCATGTCGCGCAAAATATTCTTTCCCATACGAAAGCCATAGAGGATAACGACGAAAAGGCCACATGTCTTCTAAATGATCGCTGAAAATATAGCCCAAGGCATAGCTTGCGCTGTCTCCAGCAACAGCCCCCAACGTAGCTGCAAAAAAGGTTAATCCAATGTTCAATACTCCGGAGCCCGCCAGAATGCCAATGGCGGTCATACTGACCGATCCTGGAATAATACTGCCGACAATGGCTAAAGACTCTGTAAAGGAAATCAAGCCTGTGATTAATAGGGCCCAGTTTGGATTTTCATGCAACCAGATGGTGAGTGGCTGCACGTAATCTGTAAATAAATGCATGTTGTTCAGCATCCAAAAATGGTCATGAAATGGGATACGAATTGTTCCTCGACCTCTTTAATCGTTATTCCAGGAATATAATATTGAATCTGCGTCATTTTCAGTTGCGCGTGTCCACATGGATTAATGTTAGAAAATGGAGCCAAGTCCATGGCAACATTTAGAGCTATTCCATGATAAGTACAACCATTTTTCACGCGCAAACCAATGGACGCCATTTTTTTATCGCCTACATAAACCCCGGGAGCGCCGACGCGCGTGTTAGCTATAATACGGAAATGCCCTAACACGTCAATCACAATACGCTCTAATTGGCATACAAACGTTCGGATTCCAATATTACGCCGGCTTATATTCATAAGTGTATATCCAATCAACTGCCCAGGTCCATGATAGGTAACTTGGCCGCCTCTGTCTGCTTGAATGATGGGTATTTCGTGTGAATTTTGTAAAATGTGCTCAGGCTTTCCCGCCTGACCCTGAGTGTAAACACCGAAGTGTTCCAACATCCAGAGTTCATCGATGGTATTGATGTCCCGTTCATTTGTAAACCGTTTCATATCGGTCCACACCGCGGCATATGGCTGTGTGCCTAGATGTCGAATGGTAATCATTAAAGCACCATCTTGATGTCCGGGTGTTGCGTTAATTCACGGTATATTGCGTCAAGGGTTACTTGCTCCAGAGCGTCTACTGTTACCGTAATGGAAATGTAGTTTGCTTGTGGGCTGTGTTGCTTTCGAATTGAGTCAATGTGAATATCGGGATAATGTGTTCGTGTGATCCTCTCAATGTCCGCCACAAAGGACGGACTATTAATTCCTATGATCTTAATGGGGAATTTACAAGGAAAGTCCATTAGGAGCCAAACCAACGCTTGAACATCAACTTCACTGAATCCGTTGACGCCGTGATGAACCCGCCTTTCTGTGCGCTTTCTAACGCATAGAGAGGGCGGCCCCCAATGATGTTGCCATCAAATTTAATGATTAACTCACCGATTGCATCCCCTTTTTGAATGGGCGCTTCTAAGTATTTAGGTATTTTTGTGCTGATGCTTAACCGTTGGTACTGGCCGGCGGGAATGGTAACAAATTGATCGGCTACCAATCCCACAGTGAGCTGTTGCGTGATCCCTTTGTAAAGGGGTATTTTACTGATGGCAGTTCCTGACTTGTACAATTCATGCGTTTCAAAAAAACGAAAGCCATAGTTCAGCAAGCGCTCACTGTCATCCGCGCGAGCAGTGTCTGTAGGTGAATTCAGCACAACCGCTAGCAGTCTCATGTTGTCGCGTTTTGCGGAAGAAACAAGGCAAAAGCCCGCTTCATTTGTATGCCCTGTTTTTAAGCCATCGACTTGGTTGTCACGCCATAATAAACGATTGCGGTTTGGTTGACGAATACCATTAAACGTAAACCATTTCTTTTTATACCAATGATAATATTGCGGGAAATCGTTCACTAACGAGCGGCCAAGAATAGCCAAGTCTTTCGCACAAGTGTAGTGATCTTTGTCAGGCAGGCCCGTGCTGTCGGTGAAGTGGCTGTTATTCATCCCAAGATTTTTTGCTTGATGATTCATGATTTCCGTAAAACCTGCCTCACTGCTGCCCAAGTGTTCGGCCATTGCAACACAAGCATCATTGCCGGAGTCTACGATAATTCCTTTTAAAAGATCTTCGACGCTGACTTGCTGGCCCTCTTTAACAAACATGCGTGAGCCACCAATTTCCCAAGCCTCTTGACTGACGCGGACCTGGTCAGTGAGGTGAATTTGCTCATTGTGAAGTGCGTTAGATACGACATAGAGGGTCATCATTTTGGTTAAACTAGCAGGTGGGAGTCGTTCTTCGCTGTTTTTTTCAGCAATGATTTTACCACTGTTTACATCAATCAGAATGTACGCTTTTGCATTGAGAGATGGTGCGGCAGGGGTTATCAATGGGCTTGTATTTACACCGGATGGTTGCGCAAGATCGTTGGACTGTGGAGGATTTGCGTAGAATAGGGCAGGGTTGACCGCAATGGCAACGAATAGCAATAATTTTGTTAAGAAATAAGATGACCTGGTCATGAATCCACCTAATAATGAAAATTAGTTTATGTTATCACAAGGTTAATCCACCAACCAAATGACAAACGCCTATTTTGACGATATATTACGAAAAAAATAACGGGGAAATAGCGTGATGCGATGTTTATTGATAATGGGGTGTGTTTTATTGGCGGGCTGTCAGTCAAATCAGCAGGTTGTCTCAAAAGAGTCTTCGTCTAAAATACAAAACCGCTTTTCTCAAAAAAAAACAATACACAAGCCTGACGTGAGGGACAATATCTGGCACCGTAAGCAGGATGGTCCACCGGCAGGGCCTTTGCCCATGAAATTCAATAAGGTCTCGCCCGTCAATGAGCCCTTGAGCCGTTATGGTAATCCGGATGCATATCATGTGGATGGACAGACCTATGAAGTGCTGACCAGCGCTAGCGGGTATCGAACACGAGGCATGGCTTCTTGGTATGGAACGAAGTTTCATGACATGCGAACGTCAAGCGGTGAGATGTATAATATGTACGCGTTGACTGCGGCACATAAAACACTGCCAATTCCGTGCTATGTGAAGGTCAAAAATTTAGACAATGGTCGCACTGCTATTGTGAAAGTGAATGACAGGGGACCGTTCCATAGTGGACGTGTAATTGATTTATCTTACGCGGCAGCGGCCAAGCTGGGTTTGTTTCCGAAGGGAACGGCGCATGTCGAGATTGAGGCATTAACAATCAAGGGTAGCAAAGGAGCACGTGCTGCGCACTATTATCTTCAGGCCGGTGCCTTTGATTCGATTCAATTGGCCGAGGCATTGCGAAGCAAATTATCAAAATTAACACCATCCCCTGTGTTTATTGAAAAATATCAACGTCGCTTTATTGTTAGAGTAGGGCCCTTTGCAAACAGAGGGATGACGGACAATTTAAAACGTGCGTTGGTGAAGAATGGGGTATCTGGGTCCTTTTCCGTGTTGATTTAGACAGATCATGTATCCAACGAATCAATGATCACGCGTGTTCCTTGTCCGCCACCACCGGGCAGGTTAATAAATTCTTCATTCAACCAGCGTGCATCTTCAATAAACATGCGAACACAGCCGTGGCTGTCACGAAAGCCTGGGACCACCTCGCTGCCATGCAGAGCAAACCCACGCAGAAAATGCATGCAGTAGGGCATGATGGCGCCGCCCTGGCTTCCGTCAGCATGGCGAGGGAACACGGTTGATATGCAGTCGATGTCTTGTTTTCGAATGACCCGAAACGAACCGGTTGGTGTGAGGCAGTGCCCATCTGCGGCACCACAAACGCCTGATCCAGATGAAATGGGTCCCCACCAAACCAATTCGCCTTGTTCATCATAAGCGCCCCAGGCGAGTTGTTTTTGACTGACATAAACAGTTTTTTCGCCATCAGACTCAATGTAGCGAGGGAAGGGGGCTACATCGTAGATGGTTAAGCGGTCTATGTTTTTAGGTACGGCAATGGTCATGCCCTCACGAAGGCGTATGTTCATGCGGTTGATGCGTTTGACGATATCACGCTCTTCAGGGCTAGGAAATAAATTCTCCCAGCTTTCGCCAGGCTTTATTTTCATGCATTGATAATCTGGCTCATGGCACAATGTTGAGCTAAATTGTTCTACAGCGTTTGCTGGCACGCACATGGCGAGTAAAATGACATTGAGCACCAGCATGGCCAATCGTTTCATCATAGCCCCTTTTATTGACTCCATATCCTCAATAACGGCTACTCTATAAAAAACTTAATATAGAAATTCACTTTAAATCGAATTTTCAGGGTATAATATTGTGCATATTGAATAACCGGGATTATTGTTTATGAGTTGGTTGAAGAATTTATTGCCTTCAAAAATTAGAACCGATGCCTCGCAGAAGAAAGGGGTTCCGGAAGGACTGTGGGTTAAATGTTTAGGTTGTAGCGAAGTACTGTATCGTACTGAGCTTGAAAAAAATCTATCCGTGTGCCCTAAATGCAATCATCACCATCGGTTGTCTGCACGCGATCGTTTGGCACAGTTT
>CAMAYA010000046.1 GCA_945862275.1 Legionella genomosp. 1
ACAGGCAACCCTTGATCATGATACATGGCCAGAAACACATCGCAATTTTTTGCCTGATGAGGTGTAAACATGGTATCTGCAGGATACGGGCCCGTGACTTGGACCCCTTTTTTCTTTAATTCAGATAACACAGGAATGATCGTATCCAACTCCTCACGACCCAAGAAGCCCGCCTCTCCCGCATGCGGATTCAAACCAGCAACGTGTATTTTTGGACAAGTAATCCCAAAATCCTGCCTAAGCCTGTTATCTAATATAGTAATGACATCCGTTAACAAAGTTTGCGTTATCGCATCGGCTACCGCTTTAAGAGGCAAGTGCGTGGTCACCAGCGCTACACGCATCGCGTTGCATACCAGCATCATCACAACCGTCTTAACCTGGAAATGCTTGGCAAGAAACTCCGTGTGTCCCGTAAATTCAAACCCCGCTCGATTGATAATGGCTTTATGGACGGGGGCTGTGATCAATGCAGAAAACTCACCGTCCAAGCAACCGTTTGCGGCGATGCGAAGCATTTCTAAAACATAGGCCGAATTGCGTGAGTCTAGTTTGCCGGAAACCACGGGCGCAGCGCTTGGGACGGATAACACGGTTAAACGATGGGGCTTTGGCACAGGCAACTTGCCCGGCTGGTATTCGTTAAATTCAATCGTCCAATTCAACTCACGGGCTCTCTGTTCTAATACTGTTTTATCCCCTAAGACAACCAGGGGCACAACATGCCCCGCCAATGCTAAACAAAGATCAGGGCCAATTCCGGCAGGCTCTCCACTGCTGACCAGCAGAGGTTTCATGCCAATTCCTTTTCCATAATATTGACATAGGCGTCATTGCGAATATGCTGCTGCCAATTTTGAACCGCTTCAGTAAATTTTCGCTGCTGTAAGAACGCCCTCACTTGTTGGCGCTGAAACATCTCTGAATCATCTTCTGTTTTTCGTTCTAACACTTCAATCAAATGCCAGCCAAACGGCGTTTTCACGGGCTTGCTAACGGTATGCAACGGCAAGGCATTCATGGCTTCTGCAAACAAGGGTACCAATTCATCAGACACGACCCAACCCAAATCACCTCCTTTGACGGCACTCGCTGCATCCAACGAGTATTGTTTTGCCATCGTTGCAAAATCTTTGCCTGACTTTAATTGTTGGTATAAATTATTGATTTGCTTCATGGCCTCAACGCTTGTTATGTTGGCGTCTTGTTTTAACAAGATGTGTCTAGCATGCGTCTTGGTCACTTCATGGTGCTCTTTGTTCTCTTTTATAGCCACCAACTTGATCAGCTGGAAACCATTCCCGGTTCGTATGGGGCCCGAAACTTCACCGGCCTTCATTTCAATCAATTTGTTCGAAAACACTTCGGGCAATTCAGCTAAATGACGCTCGCCTAAATCACCGCCTTCCAGAGCATATTCTCCACTCGATTCAGCAATGGCCAACCGATTAAAATCGTCCCCTTGTTTGATTTTTTTCAACAGAAGGTGCGCTTTTTCACGCGCTTTATTCAGCTGCCCGGTCGTGGGCTCCTCAGGCAAAGGAATCACGATATTTTCCACATGATATAGTTGCTCTGTTTTGGCATGGTTATGCGACGTTTTCAAGTAATCATCGACCTGCTGCGAAGAGACTACAACATCGCGCCCCACAGAACGCTGCTGTATCCGACTGATCAGCATTTCCTTCTGCACATTCTCCCGATAACTATCCCAACTGAGTCCTTGCTTGCTTACTTCCTCACGTAACTGCGTCAGGGTGAGGTGATTATCCGTTGCAATTTTTGAGATACTTTCATCTAATTCTGTACTATCAATGCTCATGTTATTGTTTTTTGCCAGTTGCAGCTGTAAATCCACATCAATTAGATGTTGCAACACCTGCTTGCGTAAAACAGCCTCAGGAGGCAATTGCATTTGTTTAGCAATAATTTGCTGCTTCAATATATCAATTTGAGCGGCCAACTCACTCGCCGTGATCACATTGTCATTAACAACGGCCACCACTTTATCCAGCGGCTGTGCCGATTCAGCCACCGCGCTTAGCGAAAGGCATATCAAAAATAATGGGATGTATCGTCTCATGGCTTGGACCCTTAATAAAATATAAGCCTGCATTTAATGGTGCAATTTAGGCCATTCTTCAACAAAAAACAAGCTACTGGTGAAATATATTAGGATACCCCGGTAAGTAGCTTTGGATTGTACTAGCCGGATCGCTGGTTGCCACTGATCCTAAGCCTTTCAACAACACTTGAAAATAAACACTGTTATTGTATTTAGGTGTCAGCGCGCCTGGGGGTAAATTTTTAAATGTATGCCCCCCGAGCAATCGCATCGCCCAACAACAGGTGTCGTATTGCAATCCTGCGAAGGTCATCATGCTGTATTGCTCGCTAATATTATAACTATACGCGCCCAGACTACTCCATTTGGCTGTTAGTGGCCATGCGTATGCAAACGTTGCTTGGTGAAGGGGGTTAATTTGCGTGCCCAATATATTTCCGCCTACTAAATAGGAGTAACCGAAATTAATTATTTGATTGGGCGCTGGTCGATAATGTAAATTCAAATCGCCATTATTTACCGTATGGGTATACACATCCCAAACATAGTCGCCGCTTGCACCCCACTTTTTGTTCATTTGATAGGTGGCCCTGGATGCAATGGGCGATGATTTGGCTACGGGAGACACAAAACCCAACATCCGCGGATCATCTGTGCAATTCCCATCCATGGCATAACAAAGATTTACACGTCTATCTGAAAAATACCGTAACTGACCTATGGAAACACTGGCTTTTTCCTGTCCCGATGCTTCAGCGATCCAACGAGAGGTGGCCGCATAAGCAAACTGGTTTGCATCTCCAATCCTGTCAAAACCTGAAAACCGATTGGTTCGGAACAATTGGTCATTATTGAAAATCATGTATGCGGAGTCAAAGGCGGGAACAACGCTTTGATTTTGATAAGGAATATACAAATAATAGAGGCGAGGCTCAAATGTTTGTGTAAACGCGTGCCTCATGAAGGTGGTGTTGCGCTCAAAGTTTAACCCACTGTCCACATCATAGCGTGGAATCGTGCGATTCACCGCATTGTCCGGTGATATTGTGCCCGAGTGCAAATCATAATAATTTTCAACCAACTGTACTTCTGGGGTGAGATATCCCCATGGCTTTAGTTGAGGGGCCGATAATATTGGATTTGCATGATAACGCGGTCCTTGTGGCTGAGGCGCATTTGCATTGGGCCAATGAAAATAATCATATTGCCCCAACATATTAAATTGTGCATTGAGCGGCAAATTATCATAAGACCCTTGCGCAAACAACTGTGGTAAGCGCTCAGGAATGGGTAATATTGCAGTCGATTGATCGATAGGATTTAATGTTTGATAACTTTGCAGCATGCCACTAAACAGCCAATGATCCGTGGTGTAACGCAAGTCTCCTTGGCGAAGCAACTGGTTCTCCGTGACGATGGCCAAATTACTACTGAAATCTTGTAAATAATAGTAATCAGAGACTTGCTGATAATTGATGTTCATGCTGAGTCGTTGGCTCAAGTGCGTGGTATCACGGAGAAAAAATGACCATCGATCCGTTGAGTCATCTTTCAACTGAGGGTACTGATCACTCTTTAACGTTAAAAATGCGCTATAAGCCTTGTCATGGGGTAAAAAATTACCCCCTACAATGCCTGCCGAATTCAATGTTAAAAAACGGAGATCACCACCTATCATCGTCCCTCGACGCGAATACTCATGCGGGACAATGGTCGCGTCCACATTTGGCGCTATATTCCAATAATAAGGCAGTGCTAAATCAAAGCCTCCTACGTTGGAATACCCATACATGGGCATTAAAAACCCCGACTTTCGCGCGTTAGATGTTGGAAAACTCATGTATGGCGTATAAAGCAAGGGCCAGTCTCCCACGCGTAGCAACGCATTTTTTGCAACACCGGTCTCACTGTCATGATCCAAGGTGATATCGCTGGCTTCAATTTGCCAGGCTTTATCTTTTGGCGCGCACGTACTATAAGTTGCATGGCGCAGCCAATAATTTTGGTTGGGAAAACGCTCAATAAAACTGGCGCGCCCCCAAGCAGGTAAGGTGGTCGATGGGTGGGGCGAATCAAAACGATACAGCACATCCTCCACTCGGCCTGATTTATCCTGTGGATTAATCATGGCACGTCTCGCCAGCATGAACCGACCTGGCTCCAAATATCGAACATGGTTCAACAGCTTGATTTGAGTCACTTGATTGGTTTTTTTATCCCGATAGACATAGGCCGTTTGTGCATTCACAACACGCTGCGTCTGCCGCACATGCACATGCCCCACCAATTCAGAACGACCAGTAGGATAAAACGACACTCGATCCGCCATCAATTGGGTTTCATCGGGATCGGCAAGCGGTGTTACGTTCAGCGGTTGGTAGGAACCATGGCATACAGGAGATGCGTTGTTGGTTTCCCAACCTAAACACGCTGCGATTTCTGCACGAAGTGGGGCTGTCAGTGGTGCGCCACGCTTGATAACGCATGCGTGCACGGGTTCCATGGTAATGCCCGCAACTTCGGCTGTCGCATTATTCATCGCGCCCAGAAGCAACAACGCAGGTAGCAGCAGAAGACCGGCTAACGTATAATAAAATTTATTGTTCAACGCCACTAAAATGCCTTATGGTATCGCGTTGGCTTAACGAGGGCAGGAAGTATACCATGCAAACACGAGAAACCGCACTGAACGAATGGCTGAAAATGATTCTAGGTGAAACAGCGTTCATAGTAACGCCTTTGGCGGGCGATGCCAGCTTTCGACGTTATTTTCGATTGCATACAGATGGGCTAACACGTGTGATCATGGACGCACCGCCAAACAAAGAGACAATCGCTCCATTTATTCAGATTGGCGGACTTCTGGCGAAGAATGGTGTACATACCCCAACGATTTATGCCGTTGATGATAAACAAGGTTTCGTATTGCTTGAAGATTTGGGCGACGCGCTGCTGCTCGGTGTTTTATCTTCCGATAATGCCGATAAGCTCTATGCCTTGGCCATGAAGACGCTTCTGGATATCCAACGGATCCCGGCGGTTGTCCCCGCATTCAATACAACCTTCATGCACAACGAGCTAGCCCTATTTCGTGAATGGTTTTTAGAATCATATCTCGGTCTTGAACTCAGTGCGGATGAAACAGCGTTATTAAAGAACACCTTTGACTGGCTCACCACACAAATTAAAAACCAGCCACAGGTCTTGATTCACCGCGATTACCATTCGCGTAATCTAATTCTTGCAAGTGACACGTTAGGCGTCATTGATTTTCAAGATGCTATGATTGGCCCATACACTTATGATTTGGTCTCATTACTCAAAGATTGCTATATTCAATGGCCACGCGAAAAAATCATGCAATGGACGGCTTATTTCCACCAACACCTACCTTCAGAACAACAAGGATCGCTAGATGAATTCAATCGTGCATTTGATTTATGCGGTTTGCAACGGCATTTGAAAGTGTTGGGCGTTTTTTGCCGTCTGCATTTGCGCGACAATAAACCAGGTTATTTGCGTGATTTGCCATTAACATTTAACTACGTCATGTCGTGTCTTGAAGCATATGACGAATTACAACCCTTCTACTGTTTTATGCGCGTTTCCGTACAAAAAACGTTCCTACAGAAAATGAAGCCATGAAAACCGCGATGATTTTAGCGGCCGGCCGTGGGGAGCGGTTACGGCCACTCACAGATTTAATGCCTAAGGCGCTCTGCAAAGTGCATGGTATCCCATTAATTGAATACCATATCACCCATCTGGCACGAGCGGGGTTTAACCGAATAGTGATTAACCATGCCTATTTTGGAGGGCAGATTCGGCGCCTGTTAGGTCATGGCGATCGATTTGGAATTGAAATATGTTACGCACCGGAGCCTCCCGGCGGGCTTGAGACCGGCGGAGGGATTTTCAATGCATTGCCTTTATTAGGCGAGGAGCCTTTTGTAACGGTGAACGCGGACGTTTTTACGGATTTTGATTTTGTACAACTCGCCTTGCCCATCCATAGTTGTGCGCATTTAGTCCTCATCAACAAACCCGATTATCAATCACAAGGCGACTTTGGTTTGTCTTCTACAGGATTACTAGATAACAACCATCGACAGTACACGTTTGCAGGCATTGCCTGCTACCAACCGGCGTTTTTTCATGGCTCCAAACCAGGCCGCTACTCCGTAACGCCATTGTTACGTCAGCTGGCAAATGAGGGGCGAGCAACAGGAGAATTTTATACTGGTACATGGATTGATATTGGTTCACCGGCACGGCTAATACTCGCACAATCACTACTTGGAGCGCTTTAATGACCATTAAATCAGTTGTGAAAATGGGGAGTCCACAGTTAGCAACACCGTCACTTCCGATTATTGATTTTTCAAATCTCGACGGCCTTCTCAATGACATGCGAGACACCATGAAAAAGGAAGGCGGCATTGGGATTGCGGCACCGCAAATTGGGTGCAATGTCCGCGTGGTCATGTTTGGATTTGAACACAATGAACGCTATCCACAGGAATCATCCGTGCCCTTTACCATTCTGATTAATCCCGTGATTGAGCCGCTTTCTGAAGAAATGGTTGACGGTTGGGAGGGCTGTTTGAGTGTCCCGGGTTTGCGGGGATTGGTGCCTCGATATATTAAGATTCGCTACCTTGGATTTGATCAAAAGGGGAACGCCGTTTGCTGCGTTGCGGAAGGGTTTCATGCCCGGGTTGTACAGCATGAGTGTGATCATTTGGATGGGATTCTTTATCCTCAGCGGATCAAAGATTTGCGTTTTTTTGGATTTGAGGATGCGGTGGAGATTTGAGAACCACTTTATAGGCGCCTCCAAGAAGCGCCATTAGATTTCTTTTTCGCCTACATTAACTTATGCGGCAAGCTCTCCAAACGCCCCGCTTGCGTCACCAACACAAAATTTAGCTTGCGTTGCAATTCGCTAATGGTGTCCGCCCCTGCATAGGTTAAGCCCGACCGCAAACCGCCGACGACATCTGCAATAATCGCGTCTTGCTGCTCTGAATACGGCACATCCGTGGATACGCCTTCGGCTGTTTTCCACTCGTGCATTTGGCCTAAGAAATCTTCCTGGGCTTCACGTGAAGCCATGCCGCGGTATCGTTTCACCTGCTTGCCTTGGTCGTTGGTGATGACTTCGCCTGGCGTGGGCGCGGTGCCAGCCAGCATGCCGCCGATCATGACAAAATCAGCACCAAAGGCGAGCGCTTTAACAATGTCGCCGGAGGTTCGGAGCCCGCCGTCGGCTACGATGGAACGATCGGTGCGTGCGCAATCTTGAATACAAGTGAGCATGGGCACGCCAAACCCTGTTTTAATCCGCGTGCTGCAAACAGAGCCGCCGCCAATACCGGCTTTAATAATGTCCGCTCCACATGAGGCCAGGTAATCCGCACCTGCATACGTGGCGACGTTTCCAGCCATGATGCAACGCGAGCCTAATAGTTGGCGTAGATTTTTTAACGTTTTACCGACATATTTCGCATGTGCATGTGCTACGTCCACGCAAAAGAAGTCCGCTCCTGCATCACGCAACGCTTCAGCACGCTCTAATTCAGCCGCACTGCAGCCGACTGACACAAAAGCCTGGCCTAAGCATGCTTTGAATTCTTTAATGTTGTCTTCCACGCTTAAAAAGCGATGCAAGACCCCAATGCCGCCTTTGCTGTGCATGAAGTTGGCCATGCCACTTTCAGTGACCGTGTCCATGTTTGAACTCATGACCGGTAATTTCAAGGTCAAAAGCCCTTGCCGATCGGTCACGCCGATGTCTACAATCCGCCTGGATTCATGGTGGTTGTAGGAAGGAATAAGAAGCACGTCATCAAACGTGATGGCTTGTATAGACATAAGATACCCTGTTTAGAAGAAAATAGTAGCGTACTATAAATGCTCAGCGGCATAATATGCAAGCCTTGAACGCTCACCACGGGTTAATGTGACGTGCGCGCTGTGCTGCCAAGACTTGAAGCGGTCCACCGCAAACGTAAGCCCTGCCGTGGTTTCGCTTAAATATGGCGTGTCAATCTGCTTGATATCACCTAAGCAAATGATTTTTGTACCGGGGCCTGCCCGCGTCACCAAAGTCTTGATTTGTTTGGAGGTGAGGTTCTGTGCTTCATCAATGATGATAAAGCGATTTAAGAATGTGCGCCCGCGCATGAAATTGAGTGAGCGAATTTTAATTTTGTTTTTTAACAAATCATCCGTCGCACCATGGCCAAAGCTGCCGCCTTCTTGTACGCCATGCAATACTTCCAGGTTATCCATGAGCGCACCCATCCACGGCGTCATTTTTTCCTCTTCCGTGCCTGGCAAAAAGCCGATGTCTTCTCCGACCGGAATGGTCACGCGCGTCATGATGATTTCCGTAAACAAGCGCTGGTCCAATACTTGCGACAAGCCTGCGGCAATCGTCAGCAAGGTTTTACCGGTGCCTGCGGGCCCTTGCAAGGTGACGAAATCAATGTCCGGATCCATCA
>CAMAYA010000047.1 GCA_945862275.1 Legionella genomosp. 1
GAACAGAAAGCAGGGGCGCACATAGCCGGGAAGATTATCCCGAGCGTGATGACGCAAACTGGATCAAACACACGTTGTATTTTTCACAGAACGACTCCATTGATTATCGTCCTGTGAATGTACTCCCTAAATATGTCGAGCCATTTGAGCCGAAAGAACGCGTTTATTAATAAGGATAAAATATGGCTGATATCAGAACGTTGAGTCTGTCTATTTACCGCTATAATCCAGGGGTGAATGACACGCCTTTCATGCAAGATTACACAATTGAGATCCCTTTTTCGAGTGATCCGATGTTGTTGACATTGCTTGAGCGCTTGAAAGCAGAACAAGATCCTACGATATCGTATCGACGATCATGCCGAGAAGGTGTATGTGGATCGGATGGGATGAACATCAATGGGCTAAATGGGTTGGCTTGCATCACTACGGTTTCTGAATTAAAAACAGATAAAATTGTGCTTCGTCCATTGCCGGGCTTCCCTGTTGTGCGTGATCTGGCGGTTGATATGTCTCAATTTTATCAACAATACGAACGCGTTGAGCCTTATTTACAAAATGACAGCGTGGCACCTGCCCATGAACGTTTGCAATCGCCTGCAGAACGTTCCCAGCTAGATGGGTTGTACGAATGTATTTTGTGCGCTTGTTGCACGAGTGCATGTCCTTCATTCTGGTGGAATCCAGAGAAATTTGTGGGGCCTGCTGGCTTGTTGCAAGCCAGACGATTTTTGGCCGATTCGCGCGATACAGCGACCGAACACCGTTTGGAGAAATTACAAGATCCATTCAGTGTTTTTCGTTGCCGCACGATCATGAATTGTACAACGGTTTGCCCAAAGGGACTTAATCCCAGTCATGCGATTGGTGAGATACGCAAACAAATGTTGAATCTGGAAACATGATTCCCTTTGGAGAAATGAGTAATGAGTAGTAGTTATTTAGACCAAGAAGGGGCCCTGGCGTATTTGTCGGGCGGCAGCATGGCTTATGTGGATAGCTTGTATGAAGACTATCTGGTTGATCCTGCCACCGTGCCGGATGATTGGCGCGCAGTATTTAATGCACTGCCCGGCACGCCCCTACAAGAGGCTGAGCCATCACACCGTGAGATTCGGAATTATTTCTTAAAAAATGCCGATAAAAAACGCGTTCAATCGGTTTCAGTTGATGATCACGAAGCAGAGGTCGCTGATTGGGTCAATGCGTATCGAACATATGGGCATCTTGCAGCGAGTCTTGATCCCTTGGAAATGACGGATAGACCTGCCGTACCTAATCTCGAGTTGGCTTATCATGATCTTGCACAGGTTGATAAGAACCATCCCTTTGCAGCGGGCTATGCGTTTTCTGACCAGCGCATACCTTTGTTTGCGATTGAGCAGGCATTGCGAGAAACTTACAGTGGCAGCATTGGTATTGAATACATGCACATTGCCAATACTGAAGAAACTGAATGGTTGCAAAAGAAAGTTGAATCTGTTCGCAGTAAACCGGTTTTTACTACAACGAATAAATTAAAAATTCTGGATGAATTGATTGCGGCTGATGGCCTTGAACGTTATTTAGGTACGCGTTATGTTGGGCAAAAACGATTTTCTCTGGAAGGTGGGGATGCTTTGGTTCCCATGATGAAAGAAATCATTCGTGGTGGTTGCTCACATGGCGTTAAAGAAATTGTCATTGGCATGGCTCATCGTGGTCGATTAAATGTTTTGGTGAATGTGCTGGGCACAGATCCGGATGAACTCTTTCAGGAATTTGAAGGCAAGATCAAATATGAGCGAACCGGAGATGTTAAATATCACTTGGGTTTTTCATCGAATATACGGACAGAGTCAGGGGAGGTGATGCATGTGGCCTTGGCTTTCAACCCGTCTCATTTGGAAATCATCAGCCCTGTGGTAGAAGGTTCGGCTCGATCTCGGTTGCGTCGACTTCAGGATCTCCAGAAAAAAAATACAGTGGTTCCTGTCGTGGTTCACGGTGATGCGGCTTTTGCGGGTCAAGGTGTTGTCATGGAGACGTTTAACTTTTCACAGGCGCGAGGATATTGCACCGGTGGTACGGTACACATTGTAATCAACAACCAAATTGGGTTTACGACGAGCAATCCATTGGATGCGCGCTCCACCTTATATTGCACCGATGTTGCAAAAATGGTGCAGGCGCCTGTTATTCATGTTAACGGTGAGGATCCAGAGGCCGTTGTATTTGCAACACAGATTGCATTGGCATTTCGCATGCAATTTAAACGGGATGTCGTGATTGATTTGGTCTGTTATCGGCGCCAGGGGCATAATGAAGCCGATGAACCCTCTGTCACACAACCGATGATGTATAAAAAAATTAAAGAAATGCGTCCCTTACGGGAAACGTACGCGAATAAATTGATTGCTGAAGGTTTAATCCAGCAAGGTAAAGTAGATGCGTTGGTGGAACATTATCGCGACCAATTGGACAAAGGGGAACCCATTGTTGACACAGTGCAAGGGAAATATGATGGCCGAATAGCCACTGACTGGACCCCCTATCTCAATGCTAAATGGACGGACAAGGCCAACACCCAAGTCAGCAAAGAGACATTGCAAATGCTCGCCCGCCGATTAACAACCCTACCGAATGGCTTTGAATTGCATCCGGTTGTGAAGCGGTTGCTGCTTGAACGCGATAAAATGGCAACAGGTGAGATGCCCATGAATTGGGGATTCGCTGAAACCATGGCCTATGCCACCATCGTGCATGCAGGGCATGAAGTTCGTCTATCAGGACAAGATTGCGGCCGAGGAACGTTTGCACACCGGCATGCCGTGTTACATGATCAAAACACGGGCGATGTGTATGTACCGTTGGAGCACGTGGCAACTGATCCTCTAAAACCTTTTGAAGTGATTGATTCTGTATTGTCTGAAGAAGCCGTTTTGGCCTTTGAATATGGGTTTGCGGCTTCAGAGCCGACGGCGTTGGTATTATGGGAAGCGCAGTTTGGTGATTTTGCGAATGGCGCGCAAGTGGTGATTGATCAATTCATCAGCTCGGGTGAACAAAAGTGGGGTCGTTTGTGTGGTTTGGTCATGTTGCTTCCGCATGGCTATGAAGGGCAGGGGCCTGAACACTCTTCAGCAAGACTGGAGCGCTACATGCAATTGTGCGCGCAGCAGAATATTCAAGTCTGTACGCCGACAACACCTGCACAAATGTTCCATTTATTGCGCCGGCAAATCATACGGGACTTCCGTAAACCCTTGATTGTGATGACCCCTAAAAGTTTGCTTCGGCATAAATTGGCGGTTTCTTCTCTGAGTGATCTAACCGACGGAGGCTTTGAGTCGGTGATCCCGGAAGTAGACTCACTTGATGCCGCGAAGGTCAACCGCATCGTGTTGTGTTGTGGGAAAGTGTATTATGATCTGTTGCAAAAACGTCGTGATGAGCATTTGGAGCACGTGGCCATTATACGCATCGAGCAGTTGTATCCATTCCCTAAAAAAGCGTTGAGGAGTGTTCTTGAGCAATATGCTGAAGCGACACAGGTTAATTGGTGTCAAGAAGAACCACAAAATCAAGGCGTTTGGTTCTCCTCTCAACACAACATGCAGGATTGCTTAACCGCAAACCAAGTCTTGTCCTATGCAGGACGGGGATTTGCTGCGGCTCCGGCGGGTGGTAGTGCTTATTCGCATGCAGGAGAACAAGATAATTTGGTGAAGCAAGCATTGGGACTTTTACAATAACATTTTATAAACAAAAGGTATTATCATGTCAATTGAAGTTAATGTGCCTAATTTGCCTGAGTCCGTAGCCGATGCCACGATTGCTACATGGCATAAAAAAATCGGTGATCACGTGACTCGGGATGAAAATATAGTTGATCTCGAGACCGATAAAGTGGTGCTGGAAGTACCGGCCCCAGCGGATGGTATATTGGAAGCCATATTGTTTGAAACAGGCGCCACAGTTCAATCTGGTCAATTATTGGCGCGGATTAGTGTAGGTGTTGCCGCATCTAAATCGACTCCTGCTGAATCAAATCAAAGTGTGGTCGCTTTAGACGATCATTCGACAAGTCCTGTGGTTCGGCGAATGTTAGCGCAGCATGATTTACAACCGAATCAAATCATAGGTTCTGGCAAAGATGCGCGAATTACGAAAGAAGATGTCATTGCTTGTATTGAGCAAAATCGCAAAACGGAAGTAAAGAAAGTGGTACCAGCCGTTGAAAAACCCTCAGTGGCCCATATGGGTCTTCGTGAAGAGCGCCGTGTTCCGATGTCCAGATTGCGTGCCAAGGTTGCTGAGCGTTTGTTAGCGGCACAACATAATGCAGCGATGCTGACCACGTTTAATGAGGTCAATCTGAAAGCTGTGATGGATCTCCGTGCGCAATACAAAGATGGTTTTGAAAAAAAACACGGTATAAAATTAGGCTTCATGTCGTTTTTCACTAAAGCAGTTGTAGAGTCTCTTAAACGATTCCCCTCGGTAAACGCATCCATAGACGGGTCGGATATTGTTTATCACGGGTATTATGATATTGGAATCGCTGTGTCGACAGAACGCGGCTTGGTTGTTCCTGTGATTCGTGATGCCGATCAATTAACCATGGCGGGGATTGAACAGTCTATCAGCAACTCTGCATCGCGCGCACGCATGGGTAAGTTGTCTATGGAAGAGATGCAAGGCGGCACGTTTACGATTACCAATGGAGGCGTATTTGGGTCTTTATTGGCGACGCCTATCATCAATCCACCCCAGACGGGTATTTTAGGCATGCATAAAATCCAAGACCGGCCGGTGGCTGAAAACGGACAAGTGGTTATTCGGCCTATGATGTATCTAGCGCTGTCTTATGATCACCGCTTGATTGATGGAAAAGAGTCTGTGCAATTTTTGGTGAGTGTGAAAGAGTTACTGGAAGACCCATCCCGTTTATTACTTAACGTATAATTTAGGATACGCATAATGAATTTACATGAATACCAAGCTAAGAAATTATTTGCCAGTTACGGTTTACCGGTACCTCGCGGTGAAGTGGCTTACAATGTGGATGATGCGCTGCAAGTAGCGGCGCAATTGCCGACACTGCGCTGGGTTGTTAAAGCCCAGGTTCATGCCGGCGGCCGCGGGAAAGCAGGTGGTGTAAAATTAGTATCGACAAAAGAAGAGCTGGTTGAGTATACCCAGTCCATATTGGGCACACGGCTTGTGACTTATCAAACCGATGCGCTCGGCCAACCTGTGAATTCTGTGTTGGTTGAAGAAACCAGTGATATTGATCGTGAATTGTATCTGGGCGCTGTTGTTGATAGGGCTAGCCGTCGAGTGGTCTTCATGGCGTCCACCGAAGGTGGCGTTGATATTGAAAAAGTTTGCGAAGAAACGCCTGAAAAAATATTTCAAGTCACCATTGATCCGATGACGGGTGTTATGCCGTTTCAATGCCGTGAAATCGCATTTAAATTAGGATTGACCGACGCTCAAGTAAACCAATTCACAGCTTTAATGTCCGGATTGGGTAAAATGTTTGTGGAATGTGATTTAAGCTTGTTAGAAATCAACCCGTTGGTTGTCACAAAAGCAGGCCAATTGGTTTGTTTAGACGGCAAAGTAACGATTGATGACAATGCGTTGTTTCGGCATCCACAATTAAAATCATTGCGTGATAAATCGCAAGAAGATGAACGCGAAAATCGCGCACATGATTGGGAATTAAACTACATTCCCTTAGATGGTGATATTGGTTGCATGGTGAATGGTGCGGGGCTTGCAATGGCCACAATGGACGTGATTAAACTGCACGGTGGCAATCCAGCCAACTTTCTGGATGTAGGCGGCGGTGCTACAAAAGAACGCGTGAGTGAAGCGTTTAAAATTATTCTCTCAGATGATAAAGTACGCGGTATTTTGGTCAATATTTTTGGTGGCATTGTTCGGTGTGATTTGATTGCCGAAGGCATTCTTGCAGCTGTGAAAGAAGTCCAACTTCAGATACCAGTGGTTGTGCGTCTTGAAGGCAACAATGCATCATTGGGCGCTGAAATTTTGAATAAAAGTGGCTTAAATGTAATTGCTGCAGGCAGTTTGACAGATGCTGCTAAAAAAATCGTAGCGGCTATCGCTTAATTATATTTCTGAGGTATCACGCATGAGTATTTTAATTAACAAACAAACGAAAGTTATTTGCCAGGGATTTACTGGCAAACAAGGCACCTTCCACTCTGAGCAGGCCATTGAATATGGTACACGCATGGTGGGCGGGGTGACCCCAGGAAAGGGTGGCCAGCTGCATCTGAATTTGCCGGTGTTTAATACTGTTCGGGATGCGGTTGATGCAACCGGTGCCGATGCAACCGTCATTTATGTTCCTGCTCCATTTTGTAAAGACTCTATTTTAGAAGCGGCTGATGCTGGGATTAAACTCATTGTCTGCATCACGGAAGGGATCCCTGTTCTGGATATGTTGCAAGTCAGTGCATATTTAGAGCACACTGGTAGCCGCTTAATTGGGCCGAACTGCCCTGGTGTGATTACCCCTGGCGAATGTAAAATTGGTATTATGCCAGGATTTATTCATATGCCGGGCAAAGTGGGTATTGTTTCGCGCTCGGGTACGCTAACTTATGAAGCCGTGAAGCAAATGACAGACAAAGGCTTTGGTCAAAGCACATGCGTTGGCATTGGTGGTGATCCTATTCCTGGGACTACCTTCATTGATGTGCTGGCTATGTTTGAACAAGACGAGCAAACACAAGCAATCATTCTGGTGGGCGAAATCGGTGGAACGGCTGAAGAAGAAGCCGCTGAATACATCAAGTCAAATGTCAGCAAACCGGTTGTATCCTATATTGCAGGCGTTACTGCTCCTCCTGGAAAGCGCATGGGGCATGCGGGTGCGATTATTTCTGGTGGCAAAGGTACTGCGGCTGATAAATTTGCAGCGTTGCATGCAGCGGGTGTAAAAACCGTGAATTCGCCCGCAGAATTAGGCGATGCTATGGCGGAAATCACCGGTTGGTAAGTAAAGACTGCTCCCTTCTCCCCCAAGGGGAGAAGGGAGCAGTCTTTACCATTCAAGAGATATCCCATGACCCATTGGACCACACTCGCCGATATTCGCCGTGAATACGGTGGGTTAAGTTTAAGCGAAGAAGACGCGGATGCCTGTCCCATCGCTCAATTCAAGCGTTGGTTTTCAGATGTTTTAAACGCTGAAAAAAATGATCCAACAGCGATGCTTCTTTCAACAGTTGACGCATCAGGCCATCCTGACTCTCGGGTTGTGTTACTCAAGGGCCTAGAAGAGGGTGCATTTATCTTTTATACGAACTATGAAAGCACCAAATCCATTCAAATTCAAAACAATCCTCACGTGGCTCTTAATTTCTACTGGCCTAATATGGTGCGCCAAGTACGTATTCGTGGCACAGTGGACCGGGTCAGTGAAGGCCAATCAGACGCTTATTTTGCATCCAGACCCAAATCAAGCCAGCTAAGCGCGGTTATTTCACCTCAAAGCCGTGAAGTCAGTGGGCGAAATGAGCTTGAACAAGCATTGAATGCATTGATTGCCACGAATCAGCAAGAAACTGTTATGAGACCCATACATTGGGGTGGGTATCGAGTGGTTCCTGATGAATTTGAGTTCTGGCAAGGCCGCGACAATCGTTTGCATGACAGAATTCACTATTATCGTGAACAAGATGGTTGGCTCTATCACCGGCTTGCACCTTAGCTCATCGCATCATTACGGCCCAAGATTGAAAACATGTCGTAAATACCTGATTCAATAGTGGGTTGATTTGGGTTAAAAGCAGATAAAAAACAAACAAGCCTAGCATGATTTTAATCGGCAATATTAAAAAATAGGTGCTGATTTGCGGCATGTTTCGCGTCAGAACAGCACCTGATAGGTCAACCACCAGGAGGCTGATGACAATCGGGCTCGCCATCATCAAGCCGAATGCAAACATGCCTGTAAACAGTTGAATAATGGGAACGTACCCGTTCAATAAAATCAGGCGCCCTGGGGGAATGATTTCACACGACAGCACCAAGGCTTGAATCAATCGATGGTGGCCATCCATGGAAAAAAAGAACAGAACGGCTAACATCAGCAATAATCGACTGCTGAGCGGCTCATTGGTGTGATCAGTCGGATTAAAAATGGCCAATGCGTTCAGGCCCATTTGTGTGTCCATTAATTGCCCGGCTATTTGAATGACACCAAAGGCTGCATATAGGCTAAGCGAGAGGATTAAGCCATTACAAAACTCCAGACCGCCACTCACGACTAGAGACAGGGTATCAATGGCCAGGGCAGGTTGGTCGATGTGCGCGACAATCAGCATGCTCAACATCAAAACCAGCAAGATTCGCACATGAATGGGCAATAGTCGAATTGCTTCAACGGGCGAAAACAGTAAAACGGTACCTAACCGAATGGCCACTAAAAACGTGCAGGATAAAGGCGAAACAGCGACCGTTATCACCCCAACGCTTCCGGAATGCCTTCAATGATGTGTTTGGCAAAATCAACCATCGCGTGCAACATCCAT
>CAMAYA010000048.1 GCA_945862275.1 Legionella genomosp. 1
TCGACATATCGGGTAAAAATCGTTTTTTCTGTTCGTCTGTACCATAACGATAAATGGGATACATACACAATGAACTTTGAACTGAAACAAAACTACGTAACCCACTGTCACCGCGCTCTAATTCCTGGCACACCAACCCGTAGGCAACATACGATGCATCGGAACCACCGTATTCTGCGGGCAGCGTCAGCCCTAACAAGCCTAAATCAGCTGTTTTTTTAATGAATTCCTGAGGGAAAATGCCTTGATCAAACGCATCGGCCATCCGTGGCACAACGTCTTCTGTGACGAACCGTGCAATATTATCACGAATCATCCGCTCGTCTTCGGATAGCTGTTCATCAAGAAACAATAAATCGTCCATGTTTTTTCTCCGTTTTTAGTATAGCACGCATCATTAAGCCAGCGGCGGTATTACCTCAGGTCGTAATTCGCGTACCCGGTTCTTCTCATCAACAAATACAACTGTTGGAATGAATGTTCGACATTGCTCTTCCGCCAACTGAACAAACGATGCGATGATAATGATATCACCAGGGGTCACCAAGTGTGCTGCGGCACCATTCACACAAACCGCTGTGGAGTTAGGCAGGCCTTCAATGGCATACGTTTCAAAACGCGTTCCAGCCGTGACATTCCAGACATTAACGGCCTCATAGGGCAGAATGTTTGATGCATCTAATAATTCAGGAGAAATTGTGATACTGCCTTCATATTCTAAATCTGCATGCGTGACACAAGCACGATGGATTTTAGATTTTAACATTCGTCTGTACATCATGTTTTACTACCATATTTTCAAACGAAAAAAGGCCGTGCCAACCTAAGCCAGCATGACCTCTTTAGAATAAATTAAGCGTTAAGACGTTGACTATACAACTTCAACTTCTTCAGCTTGAGGACCTTTTTGTCCTTGTCCTGCTTTAAACATAACAGCGGCACCCTCTTGTAGTGTTTTGAAACCACCACCTTGAATGGCACTAAAGTGAACAAAGTAGTCTTTGCCATTACACTCGATAAAGCCAAAGCCTTTGCCCTCATTAAACCATTTTACGGTACCACGTACTTTCTCTGCCATTTTTACTGCTCCTAAGCCTATAATAAAATGTTACTATTGTATTCTTATATTTTCATGACCATTTGTCAAGCGAAAACGCATTATTCTTTTTCAACGTAACTACATCCCTCGTGCGGGCAAATGATTTGTCGACCCGATCGCTTGGTTTCTTTGACGGTTAAAATAGGCCAGGCGCACTGTGGACAGGCCTTTCCGATGGGCTCATTCCATAATGCATAGTCACATTTTGGGTAACTTGCGCAGGAGTAAAATATCTTCCCTTTACGAGATTTCCGTTGAAGGATGTTCGCCTCATGGCATTTCGGGCACACAACATTTGTATCTGCTGGCTTTTCTAAAGGCTCCATGAACTTACAAGAAGGATAGGAGCTGCACCCAATAAAGCGCCCATAACGGCCTACTTTGATGTGCAAGGCACCCGAGCATTCCGGACAAACACGCCCTTCAACCACTTCGGGCTCCGATTTTTCACCCACTTGGCCGCCTAAATCTTGCGTGTAATCGCACTCAGGGTAGGCGGTGCAACCAATAAAGCGCCCTCTTTTGCCTAAACGAATGGACAAGGGCTTGCTGCATTTTGGGCACGCATCCTCGAGTATTTGAGTGGTCACGTCTTTGCGCTGAACTTGTTCATCAATCGCAAGAACCTGGGTAATAAAAGGCTGCCAAAATTCCTCGAGCAACGGAACCCATTCTCGCTCCCCGCGCGCCACTTCATCCAAGGTGTCTTCTAGTTTCGCCGTGAATTTATAATCAACATAACGCGTAAAATAATCGGTTAAAAATCGACTCACGATGCGGCCTACATCCGTGGGGAAGAATCGCTTCTTGTCCACGATAACATATTCGCGTTGCTGCAATGTATGAATAATGGCGGCATACGTTGAGGGGCGACCAATGTCGAATTCCTCCAGCGCCTTCACCAAGGAGGCTTCTGAGTAACGTGGTGGTGGCTCGGTAAAATGTTGGGTTGCTAGTAAATCAAGCAATGAGACCTTATCGCCAATCTGAAGTGCGGGCAATAAAACAGCCGATTGATCTTCTTCTTTTGAATCGTCACGGCCTTCTTCGTATACGGTCAAAAAACCTGGAAATGTAATGGTTGATCCATTGGCACGAAACACATTGCCTTCACCACAGCTGAGATCAACCGCTACGGTATCCAGTAAAGCCTCGGCCATTTGAGAGGCCAAGGTTCGTTTCCAGATAAGGGCGTACAGTTTTGACTGATCAGGGGTCAGCGCCTCTTGTACCATCTCAGGATTACGGCGAATGGAGGTTGGTCGAATCGCTTCATGCGCTTCTTGTGCATTTTTAGATTTTGTTTTGAAAACGCGTACGGTTTTAGGGCAATTTTGATCACCGTACCGTTCGGTAATATAAGCACGTATGTCTTCAAGCGCCTCTGTCGACAAATGAACCGAGTCCGTTCGCATATAGGTTATCAGCCCCATCGTGCCGGAGCCAATATCAATCCCTTCATACAGTTGCTGCGCCACCATCATGGTTTTACGTGCCGTAAACCCTAATTTTCGGGCGGCTTCCTGCTGGAGTGTAGATGTGATAAAAGGCGCGGATGGGTTGCGTTTTCGCTGTTTTTTATCAATTTGCTCAACACGCAAGTACCCTTCTGCCTGCTTTAATAATGCAGCTTGAACGTTGTGTGCATGTAGCGCATGGTTGATTGTAAATTGCTCTATTTTTGTATGTCCATAATGCGTTAAACGCGCCTCAAATGAGGAGGCCACATGTTGGCATTGTGCCAATAAACGCCAATATTCTTTCGGAATAAACGCATCAATTTCATCCTCTCGCTCGACAATCAAACGCAAGGCCGGGCTCTGTACGCGACCTGCTGACAATCCACGCCTTATTTTTTTCCACAACAATGGGGATAAATTGAACCCCACTAGATAATCCAATGCACGACGCGCTTGTTGGGCGTTCACTAAATCCATGGAAATAGGGCGTGGATTATTAATCGCACCTTGAACCGCTGATTTGGTGATCTCGTTAAACACAATACGATGAACGGGTTTGTCTTTGATCAAGTTCCGTTCGTTCATCAATTCATACACATGCCAAGAAATGGCCTCGCCCTCGCGATCCGGATCCGTTGCCAAGTAGAGTACGTCTGCTTTTTTAAGCGCTTTGGCAATCAACTCAATGTGGCGGGCGTTTCGCTCAATGGGGCTATATGTCATTGCAAAGTGTTGATCGGGATTCACTGATCCCTTGCGTGGGGGCAAATCGCGCACATGGCCGTAAGAGGCCAACACCTCATAATCACTCCCGAGGTATTTTTCAATGGTCTTGCATTTTGCGGGCGATTCCACAATAACCAGGTACTTGCTCATGCGTTATTAACCTTTTTTAGGGTTGTATGGTGCCTCAATGAAGCGGAAGCTGGTCTTCTTTTTGATACAGAACCAGTTCAAGAAAAGAGAGCTGTTCAGGACTCAGGCCATTCGCCAACGTATTGCGAATAGTCCATTTTGTTTCCTGTAGACTCACAAAGCGCGAATCAGAAAAAATCAACCGATTAATAATTAATTCCTGTGTATCTGGCGTAATCACACCCCAAGCCGCCATGCGGACAAGAAATTGATGACTGGCTTTCGTGAGCTTGGCTTGTTCATGTGGCGTAAAAACGCGTATCGAGCCCGTTTTGGCGGACTTTATTTGATCAACCCGCACACTCACCACATGCGGCATGTTCACAGCGGGCACATAATCCTCAATAGACTGTTCCTGCTGAGCCGCTTTTGCTGAATCGGGTACTGGTTGATCTTTTAATTGCGATATCGTCTTTTCAAATAAGTTCAGCAACAATGCAAACAAGCTATCTTTCATCATATACACCTCGTATAACCGCCGGGTACAGCCAATACTTGACCCTGCAATTCCAAATCAGCCAAACTACAAACCACGAATTCATGTGCTAAACCACTTCGCAATACCATTTGATCTACAGTCGTCGTTTCAAAGCCAATGCACTGTACTAGGTTTTTATCCCCATCTGCAAGCGTATTAGGACTCTCCACGACAGGAATGGGATCGCTGTCCAATCCTAGGCCACTCAATACATCAGCACTGGATGTTACCAGTGTCGCACCTTGCTGCAATAAATGATGGCACCCTCTGGATTGAGGGTTATGTATAGAACCTGGAATGGCCAATACATCCCGATTTTGCTCGCATGCAAATCGAGCCGTAATCAATGAACCGCTCCGAATTGCCGCCTCAACAACCAATGTGGCTGATGATAGACCGCTTATTATACGATTTCTGCGTGGGAAATGTCCAGCAAAAGGTTCTGTATGCAGTGGAAACTCACTCATTAACAAACCATTTTCACAAATACGCTCCGCAAGTTTGACATGCTGGCGAGGATAGATACAATCCACCCCCGTTCCCATGACCGCAATGGTTTTGCCTGACGCCTCCAAACAACCTTGATGCGCTGCCGCATCGACTCCTAATGCCAAACCACTGACAATTGTCAGATTATGCCCGGCCAAGTCAAAAGCAAACCGCCGCGCCGTCTCCCGGCCCGTCACCGACGGATTGCGTGTGCCCACAATGGAAATGGTACGTTGTCGTAAACAGGATAAATCTCCTTTGACATACAACACCATCGGCGGATCATCAATTTCTTTCAATAAAGCAGGATATGCCGGATCAGACCAGGTGAGCAAATAATGATCGAACGCCATTTCCCATTGCAAATCTTCATCAAGACAATCCCAATCAAAGACCGAAATGGCCTGTGCCATTTTTTCAGGCAAACCTGCTTGAATCAGTCCTGCACGCGACAATCGAAACATATCCTCTAAATGAGGCCAGCGGTTGAGTAGCTTTAAAATCCGACGAGGGCCCATTTGATCCATGCGATTTAAGGCGAGAAAAGACCGTTTATTATCCATTTGTTCCAATCCATTGCTTGCGAGAGCGTTATTGAGGATAATATCACGCATTGACTCATTAAAAACTATCCCACATGACCATTCGAAAAATTATTTACCTCCCAGACCCGCGCCTAAGACAGCAATCTATACCGGTTGAGCTGTTTGATGATGCGTTGCGCACGTTGTGTGACGACATGTTTGACACCATGTATGCCGCAAAAGGAGTCGGCCTTGCAGCACCGCAAATCGGCCTTAATATTCGCTTGTCGGTGGTGGATGTCATCGGAGATAAGAGCCAACAAATCGTACTCGCCAATCCTGAAATCATTCAAGCCACCGGTCGCATGGAATATCAAGAGGGCTGCCTGTCTGTCCCCAGCGTCTATGACAACGTCATTCGTGCAGAACACGTCACCGTGCGCGCGCAAGACCGGTTTGGTGCATTTTTTGAGATGAGTGCTGACGGATTATTGGGTGAGTGTTTCCAACATGAAATTGACCACCTTAACGGCAAATTATTTATTGATCTTCTGTCCCCGCTCAAGCGCACGATGGCAAGAAAAAAATTAGATAAATTCAAACGCCACCATGCGCAAAAACCATGACGTCATTAAACATTGTTTTTGCCGGTACACCGGCGTTTACCCTAGCCTGCTTAGACGCACTCGATGCGTCTCACCACACACTCAGTGCCGTCTATACACAGCCAGATAGACCTGCCGGGCGCGGGCGTACATTGCAAGCATCGGCCGTAAAAACATGGGCAGAAGCACATCAAAAACCAGTGTACCAACCTCTTCATTTTAAAGACCAAGACACCATTGCCGAATTAGCCGCATTAAAGCCTGACATTCTTGTGGTGATTGCCTATGGCTTGATTCTCCCTCAAGCGGTGCTGGATTTGCCTCGACTAGGATGCATCAATGTTCATGCTTCCCTATTGCCGCGCTGGCGTGGAGCATCCCCCATTCAACATGCGATATTGCATGGAGACGCACAGACAGGCGTCACCATCATGCAAATGGATGCCGGCATGGATACAGGTACGATGCTGACCCAAGTCAGCTGCCCGGTTCAAACCGATGACACAGCCGAGAGCCTTCATGACCGCTTGGCCGAGATGGCAGCAGCACCTTTACTGGCTACATTGGATGCGCTCGCCTTAGGTCTTGCACACGCAGAACAACAAAACTCAGCGTTGGCAACCTATGCCCCGAAAATAAAAAAAGAAGATGCCCTTATCGATTGGAGCCAACCGGCCAAAGTAATTGACCGAAAAATTCGCGCCTATCATCCGTGGCCCATTGCACATACACACATTAATGAACAGGTATTGCGTATTCATCAAGCGCGCGTCGAAGCACACCTCTCTACTGCAGAGAGTCCAGGAACCGTGCTCTCAATAGATAAACACGGAATGCTGGTGGAAACGGGCTCACAAGCGCTAAGGATCGAGCGCATTCAATTTTCCGGAGCAAAAGCCATGTCTGTCAGCGATTGGTTGAATGCCGGACGGACTCAACTGCACATCAATGCGATTCTTAAATGAAAAAAAATGAACGATTACAAGCGCTAAATATATTAACGCAAGTATTACAAAATCAAACGCCTTTGTTGCACTCCATGCAAGCCGTACCTGATTTATCACCACTCAGTAAAGAACTGTGTTTTGGTGTGTGTCGGCATTATGAACGCCTGCAAGCCTTGGCCGATTGCTGGGTCACCAAAAGGCCTAAACAAATCGACGTTTGGCTTTGTTTATTGATGGGGCTCTACCAATTGCATTACCTGCGTATTCCTGATTATGCCGTGGTAAAAGAAACGGTAGGCCTGCTAGCGCCAATTAAAAAACCGTGGGCCAAAGGCTTGGTGAATGCGGTATTGCGTCATTATTGCCGTGAGCAAGAAGCTGCATTATTGAGTTTAGCAGATAACACGGCCTTCCTATATGGCCATCCGGTGTGGCTCATCAAACGCATACAACACGATTGGCCTGCCGATTGGGAAATGATTTTAAAGGGCAATGACATCCACCCCCCCATGACGTTACGGGTCAACGCACGCCGCTTAACGGCACCAGATTATTTGTTACGGTTGCAAGATGCTGGCATGGATGGCTGCGTCCTCCCATATGCCTCCAACGGTATCACCTTAACGACCCCATGTGATGTGCATGATCTCACTGGCTTTTTTGAAGGCGATGTATCCGTTCAAGATGAAGCCGCACAATTAGCCGCGACCTTGCTCGACTTAAAACCGGGCCTACGGGTATTGGATGCGTGTTGCGCGCCCGGGGGGAAAACAGGCCATATACTAGAAAGGCAGTCCGATTTATCCGCCTGCGTGGCCTTGGATATCGAACGCACGCGTCTTGTGCGCGTCCAAGACAATTTAAACCGCCTAAACGTGAATGCCACATTGGTGCAGGGGGATGCTTTGCACCCGGAATCCTGGTGGGATGGAAAGCCTTTTGACCGCATTCTTCTGGATGCACCGTGCTCAGCCACTGGTGTGATTCGACGCCACCCGGATATTAAGTTATTACGAACGGAGGCGGACATTGCTACTGTCGTTCAAGTACAACATGACATGCTACGCGCCCTTTGGCCGCTGCTGGCACCCGGCGGCGTAATGGTTTACGCGACCTGCTCTATCATGCCGGAAGAAAATGAACAACAAGTGGCCCGGTTTATTGCCGAGGAGCCAGATTCCCAGTTCATAACTGGCGAACAACCGTGGGGACGCGCTACTGGCCATGGCTGGCAAATATTGCCTGGCGAGCATAATATGGATGGGTTTTTTTATAGCATTATTCGAAAAGAAGCCGTTGACTAGTGCGCGCCTTGATGGGATAAATAATACACAATGGTTTAAGTTAGGGGTGGTGATGAGAAAATAATTCTCCTCTTCATACCCAGCACCTCTTCTAGAATGCACGCGATTGCGCTATGCTTCACGGCAATTAGCAGTTGGGCCAAGGCCCAACCTACCCGTTTATTTTTCTAAAGGATGTTCTATATGAAACGGATTTTATTCAGCGCGATGTTGTGTCTTCTCGGCACGTCCGCATCTTCCACCGGTGTCCAAAACGCACTAAACCGTCTCATCAATCAAGTAGACCCCAAGATCAATATGGGCATGGAAGTGGTGGATCTAAACACGGGCGAAACCCTTTATCAACGCA